>RFKV01000112.1 GCA_003694175.1 Candidatus Dojkabacteria bacterium
ATATATTGCTATCAACTTCTTATTTAGCGATAATTAGACCAACGATAGTTTAAAACCTGTAGTGTAGTTTTGACATGATTTTATTCATAGCTTTATGTATAGAACAATTTTTTTTGGATCGGGTAGTTTTGCTATTCCGATACTAAAAAAATTATCTCAATCAACACATTATGACTTAATTCTTGTCATCTCTCAGCCGGATAAACCAGCAGGTAGAAATAGGAATATTTGTTCTACTGAAATTACAGATTTTTGTAAAAAAAACATACCTTTTGTTAGGTTACTTAATCCTTTTAAAATAGAAGAATTAAAAGAAGAAATACAAAAATTGAAACCAGACTTGTGTTTAGTTGCGTCATACGGTCAGATGATTCCAGAAGAAATTTTAGAAATACCAAGGTTTGGTTTCTTAAATTTTCATGGATCGCTATTGCCTAAACTCAGAGGTGCAGTACCAATTCAAACAGCAATACTTCAACAATTTAAAGAAACTGGTACTACGTTGCAAAAGATGGTACTTGAAATGGATGCAGGAGACATAATAGCTCAACGAAAGATAGCAGTTGAAGATGATGATACTACGGAAACATTGACAAAAAAACTTGGAAATATATCGGCTGAAATGCTTGAAAATGAAGTTTTGGATTATTTGAGAGGGACGCTTGCGCCGAGACCACAGGATCACAGTTTGGCTACATACTGTTACAAAAGAGATTTCAAAAGAGAAAAAGCTGAGATAAAGTTTGATACTCCTTTGGAACATGTAAGACCTATAGTTAATGCAAACTACCCGTGGCCGATTGCCTGGGTAAACATTTCAGGTAAAGGTAGAGTAAAGATTTTCAAAGTCGGAGGTATCATGGTAAAAAAAATGTCAGATAAAATTGAGTTTCTGAAGCATGAAAAGAGTCTCTGCTTGTCTTTAAAAGAAGGCCTGGTAGAAGTTTTAGAGTTACAATTAGAAGGGAAAAGAAGAGATAGTTATAAAAATTACTTTTTTTTGACATCCAATTAAATTTATATTATTCTGAAATATAGTGATTTTGATTTAACGACTAAGTGCTTAATTTAATTGTTATAACTAAAAAATGAGCATTTTTGGTTTTATGAAAGGAAAGAATGCCGGTCAGGCACAGGCAAGTCAGAACACGACTCAATCTGATGACAGAAGTCAGGACATGTCGAACATGTCGAACGAGGGTAGGCCAATTTATCCCTCTCCTAACATTAAACCTGTACAGTTTCCTAGCAACTTATCTGATTTAAATAGTGAAGATAAGAATACAGATGCAGTTAGTGGCTCTCAAGATGTTGGAAGCAGTACAGTTATATCAGGTGGTTCAACCTCTACATATGATAATGATTTAGACCAAGATGTATCAAGGGATTTAGCGGGTCAAATATCTGACGAAGAGATTGATAGAATATTGGCTGAGTACTCTGAGGCAGATTCATCTTCTTCGGCGCTGCTTGATGATAAGGCAATTGAACAAGCTTTAGGTTCTATAGACACAAATCAGTCAGTCGCTGCAGATGCACAAGTAGGGACTTTAGATAATCAGTCGCAGTTGAATTTGGATATGAATATGAATGATGTAAATAAGAGTCAAATTCAAGTCAATGATCAGATAACTATGTCGGATCAGACTTCAGGTGAGGGAGGGAAAATTGAAGAACAATCCACAAGCTCAGAGATAGCTGAGGGCGAGCACAAAACATTTACTGAAATTCCTTTGCCTCAATACGTACCAGAAGCAGGTGAGCTAGAATTTCAGCACTTTAAAGTTGATAACAGAGCAATTCAAGATAGCCCTCAAAATGTCACTGTTATTAACCCTGATGGAGTTGTAGAAACTATGTATCGAGAAGATGATGGAGTTGTAGAAACTATGAATCGAAGAAATGATTATTCCAATGATTATTCCACAGATTTTGACGATTTTAGGAGTAATTTTCAGAGCCAACCTAATTCTGAACAATCTAGTACAGAAAAAATGATAAGCTCAGACGAAGATTATGGTAGTGATGGCCAAACAAACTTATCGTTTCAATCAGGTAGTAACGAAGTAAGTAAAGGTCAAGGTAGTCTTACTACGGAATTTGTGGATGATCCTTCTCGATCAGAAAAGGAAGGTCAGGATGAATCTTCTGATAAGTTAGCCGATAATTTTATAGAACAGATAGATCAAAAGGGGCAGTCTATAAACTTAAGAAGTATAAGATCTATATCGTTAGTTGGTTTAAACGATACAGAGGGTGTCTATGAAGATTTATTGTCGAAACTTCTTAATTTTATACATTCTCTACCAAAAAATGTAGAAATAATTATAGACTCAAATAAAATGGCGGGAGGAGATCTACTAAAGAAGGTGGATCCTAAGTTTTCAATAACAGGCGTTTATCTAAAACCTTTTTACTCAAATTACAGTGATGAGGCTGGATCTTCTGTTTTCAGAATTAATTACAGGTATATCTTATACTCAAACTACTTTGAGAAATTAACATACATAATAGATAATTCTGACGTTGTTGTTATTCCTGTTACCACTGGACTAGTTAATTTAGCCAATGTCTCGGTTTTACTTGCTTTACAGTACATTTACCGCCAGCAATTCAAGTCGGTTATACTTTGGGGTTTGGGATGGAGAGAATTTATAGAATTCATGAACTTAAGCGCTGAGGAAAGTGAATCAATAATTTATGCCGAAACAGTAGACGAACTGCTTGAACGTTTAGTTGAAATCGATACTTCACTTTATCATCAACAAAAACAAATACAGACAGTTGAGTTAGACTTAAGAGAGAGGGGTGACGAAAAAGTTTTCCTGAGAGGCAATATTCAGTAATCAGCAACAAGAGGTTTAAGTACTAACTTAGTCGGCTAAATTTGTTTGTTCTTTAGACTGAATAGTAAGTCTCTCATTTCTTTTGCTTTCTCAAATTCTAGTAGGTCTGCATAAATTTCCATTTGCAGCTGGATTTCTTTAATTAGCTTATTTTTTTCTTTTTTCGGCAAAGTTGAAAAAATTTCAGCTTTTTTTTGCAATTCATTGTTTATACAACTTTGGTTATTTTGGTGTTCAACCGATTCATCCGAATTTTCAAGCAAATTAGATATACTCTTTTGAATTGACTTTGGGACTATATTATTTTTTCGGTTGTACTCCTCTTGAATTTTTCTGCGTTTTTGAGTTTCAATGATTGCTTCTTTCATCGAATCAGTTATTGTATCTGCATACATTATCACAGTGCCATTTTCATGTCTTGCTGCTCTACCAATCACTTGTATTAGACTTGTTTTCGATCTTAAGAAACCTTCTTTATCAGCATCTAGAATCGCAACCAGCGAAACTTCAGGTAAATCTAAGCCTTCTCTAAGTAAATTTATCCCAACCAGTACATCATATTCACCTCTTCTCAATTGGGTCAGAATGTCAACCCTCTCAACTGTATCAATTTCTGAATGTAGGTATTTTGATTTGATATTTTTTTGGAGAAAATAATCCGTCAGTTCTTCTGCCATTCTCTTCGTTAATGTTGTTACCAAGACTCTTTGCTTTTTTTCTGACCTAGACTTAATTTCTTGTATTAAATCAACTACTTGAGATCTTTCCCAGCACGACTCAGCAAGAATTGGAAGATCTAATAATCCATGTTTTTTTATACTTTGGACAAGACTGATAAATTTTTCTGGGAGAGTAGGGCGTACTTCTATTTTGGGGTCAAGTATACCTGTTGGTCTGATAACCTGATAAACAATCCCATCATAGCCATTTGGCAATTTAAATTTATAATTCATGAGTTTTAAATGGCACTAATTTAGTTGATAAACAAAAATTCTTTACTCCTAAAACTATAAACCTCTGGATGGTTAATCCCTGTTTTTTAAAAATACTATGTGTTCAAAAATACAAATATTGTACTGATATTAAACAAAATGACTACTGTATATTGTATGAGGTGTGCATACAAATTGCGGGACAGGGACTCGAACCCCGATACACGGCTCCAAAAACCGTTGTCCTGCCATTAGACGATCCCGCAGAGACCTACCAATTATATCATATTATCCTATACCTTAATTTGTTATCATTGAAATTAATAGATATTAAAAGTAAAATTGAACGGATTAAACAAATCAAGTGAGGCAGTCTAACCTATTTTCAAAAACAAGAAAGTATAGTAGGGAATTTGATTCTAAGAACGCAACACTACTTACGAAGGCTGGATTTATAGAAATCCAGTTTGCTGGAGTGTACAACTATCTTCCTTTAGGTTTGAGAGTTTTAAACAAAATAGAAAATATTGTCAGAGAGGAGATGTCCAAAATATCAACAGAAATACTTATGCCATCACTAGCGTTATTTGAGCAATGGGAGAAAACAAACAGGCTTAATACTGTAGATGTTTTATTAAAAGCTTCTGGTGCAAATGAGTTATCAAAAACCAAGTCAACAAACGAGTATGTTCTTCAAGGTACACACGAAGAAACAGTTACTCCATTGGTGAAGAGTTTTGTGCAAAGTTATAGAGATCTTCCTATAGCTGTTTTTCAAATTCAAACGAAATTTAGAAACGAAGCAAGAGCAAAATCAGGTATTCTTAGAGGTAGAGAATTTAGAATGAAAGATTTATATAGCTTCCATG
>RFKV01000113.1 GCA_003694175.1 Candidatus Dojkabacteria bacterium
GCAGTGAAGTATCAGGAATTTTTGATGGTGGAGGCGTTATTACTATATCCTCCTCACTCTCTCCGTTCTCTTCAGGAGGTAAATTTTCTATAGGACTTTGAATGGATGTTAGCGTCAAAATTTGGGAATTAGTTGAAAAGTTTAAGGTTGTCCCATTTGGTCTGACTAATGCCGATTTACCGCTTCCTTGAACAACTTGAACTGTTGTGGTTCCTGTAGATTGAGCTTGAAATTCGACTTCTGCTACAATTCTGTTAACTTGAAAACCATTTCCTGATTGTGTTTTTGCTATAAGTTTTATTTCTCCCCCATTTACAACATTGTCCTCAGCGGGTGTTTGTACTGTGAATAATTGGTCTAAAAGCAATATTTGAGTCCCCGGGGTTTGGTTGTCTTGATCTTTTACACTTAATTTACTAGGGTCAAAACTTAAAAAAATTCTAAACTCATTTATTTGGTTGTTGTTAGTTTTAATTTCTATACTTACCTTAACTGTCTCTCCTATAGATAGACTTGTTTTGTTTGAACTTAAAGTAATACTGGAACTTTGTAAACTAGGCCCTTGCTCAGGAATACTGCCCCAAGTTGGCTGTGCCGTAGCGGATATTTCTTGAGCATAAACTTTCGGGAATATTTCCAATATTTTAGGCATCGTTACGAGTCTGAACACAAGATCTGCAAAATTATACCACCAACTCTGATGTCGGCTTCTCTAAGACTTTAAAAGAATCTCGGTCACTTTGCCTGGGGTCAATGCAATTTAGCTCATCAAAGGAAAATTTAACAGAAAAAATTTTTGGAAAACTGAGTTCACTGATCTATTCTATTTTTTTAGTATTTAGCATAGAGACGAATAATAGCGTGATGGTGCAATTTAGGGCAAAGGTTCTGTTACTAAAGCCTCAGCACTGCCTCAAGTTATTGTAGTTCTGCACCATCCACTGATACATTATTGTAAGACCTTCATAAAGTGTGTACTTTGGCTTCCACCCAAGATTGTTTATTTTAGATGTGTCGAGATATCGTCTCGGTGTACCATCCGGTTTAGTATGATCAAACTCTATTTTACCTTTGTATCCAGTGATTTCGACAATCATTTTTACTAGATCTTTAATACTTGTTTCTACTCCAGGTCCAATATTAATATGTTCCGCTTCGGAATATTCTCTCATCAGGAATATAAGCCCGTCCGCGAGATCATCAGCAAATAGGAAATCTCTTGTTGGATTTCCAGTGCCCCAAACAACTACTGTATCAGCATTTGCAAGTTTTGCATCGTGAAATCTTTTCATAAGCATTGGAATTACGTGTGCATTTGAGGGGTGAAAATTGTCATTTATACCATATAAGTTTGCCGGCATAACTGAGATAAAGTTACTTCCATACTGCTCTTTCAACTTTCTACAATACATCAATGAAGCGATTTTGGCTATCGCATATGCCTCATTGGTTTTCTCTAATGGTCCAGTCAAAAGGTAAGACTCTTTTATAGGTACTTCAGCCGCTACTGGATAGATGCACACACTGCCAAGATTTAACAACTTTTTGACACCATATACATGTGCATAATGGATTACGTTTGTGTTTATTTGGACATTTTCGTACAAAAAATCTGCTGGATAAGTCCTGTTCCCATGTATTCCACCAACTTTTGCTGCTAGATGAAATACGTAATCTGGTCTCTCCTTTTCGAAAAAAGCTCTGGTTGCTCCTTGGTCTAATAGATTTAATTCACTTCTTGTTTTAAGAATCAAATTTCGATAACCCAGTTCTTTCAACTTCTTCACCAAAGCGGACCCCACCATGCCGGTGTGTCCAGAAACGTATATCTTATCTTCTTGGTTCATCGTGCATTAAAATAACAGTTAATTAGAGCTTGATGTTATAAAAATTCTTAAGTGTTTTTAAGTAAAATCAGCACTTATACATGCATTCTTTTTTTTTCGTTATCATAATCGAATTTAACCATCTCTTGTATTAAGCTTTCAAATGTATATTTAGGTTTCCAATTCAACTTATCTCTTGCCTTCGATGAATCACCAAGCAGAAAATCCACTTCAGCAGGTCTAAAATACCTTGAATCTATTTTAACAATGATCTTACCAGTCTTTTTATCTATTCCTTTCTCTTCTAAACCTTTTCCTTCCCAGACTATATCGAAATCTAAATATTTTGCAGCCAGTTCTACACACTCCCTAACCGAATGTACTTCTCCAGTTGCTATAACGTAGTCGTCGCCTTTTTCTTGCTGAAGCATAAGCCACATTGCTTCTACGTAGTCTTTTGCGTGTCCCCAGTCTCTTTTTGCTTCAAGGTTCCCCAGGTAGATACAATCTCTTAATCCCAACTTAACTAAACTAAGGTCACGAGTGATTTTTCTAGTGACAAATGTTTCTCCCCTTCTGGGTGACTCATGGTTAAAAAGAATACCGTTGCTTGCATGAATCCCGTAACTCTCTCTATAATTGACTGTTATCCAGTACGCGTATACTTTTGCTACTCCATAAGGTGATCTTGGGTAGAAAGGCGTTGTTTCCTTTTGAGGGGTCTCGACTACTTTTCCAAACATTTCCGAGCTTGAAGCTTGATAGAATCTTGAATTAGGACTGTAATTTCTTATTGCTTCGAGTACTCTTAGAGCACCCAAACCTGTTACGTTCCCAGTATATTCAGGTAATTCAAAACTGACTTGGACATGACTTTGAGCACCTAAATTGTACACTTCATCAGGTTGAACTTGTCTGACTATTCTGTCAATGACCGAAGTATCAGAAAGATCGCCATAAACTAAATGAAAGTTGCTGCTTTCATGGATATCCTGGTAAATGTGATCTATTCTGCTCGTATTAAAGTTAGATGATCTTCTTTTAACGCCAATGACTTCATAACCTTTCTCTAATAGGAGCTCAGCAAGATATGAACCATCTTGGCCTGTGATTCCTGTTATTAACGCCTTTTTTTTCATATTGTTTAGACCAATAACAAAACATAAAATATAAAAAAAATTACATCGACAGGCCCCTACTAGCTATGAAAAATAAGACTAGTTGAAGGCACCGCAACTACTTTTAAGATAGAAAAACAAGATGCCACGAATCAAGAAACTAATCTTACTTCTTTACATCCTACGCTTAGTGATAACACAAAGATAAAAGATAAAAGATAATAGAAAAGCTTCGGGTTCAAGTCAAGCTTCAACAAACCTGCCGCGCCCCCTGAAAACAAAATTTTTTATAAACAAAAACAAATTTAGTTTAATAACATTGGAATTTGGAAGCTATCTCCCCTCTTACAAACTGTCCTATTATACCAATTTCATGGTATTATTCAAAAAAGACCAACAATAAGAGAGTTCTCTTGTTTTCTGTTTTAATTTAAATATTAGTCTAAAGAATTCTACTCACATCAACAAATCGTCATATAACCATATAGACTTTTTTTTATCACAATATCACAATAATAGTTTAAAGAAGTCAATGGCTCTCCGTTACAA
>RFKV01000114.1 GCA_003694175.1 Candidatus Dojkabacteria bacterium
CAATAATAGTATAATCCATGGCATTTGCGTCCCTGAGTTTGGAAATGATACCTGCTAGTTTCGATTCTTTCTGACCTATAGAGACATAAATACAAATTACATTCTGATCTCTTTGGTTAATTATTGTGTCAATTGCAATTGATGTTTTTCCTGTTTGTCTGTCACCCAATATCAACTCTCTTTGTCCTCGCCCTATTGGAATCAACGCGTCAATAGCGGTTATTCCAGTTAATAAAGGCTTTGCTACCGGTTTTCTTTCAATAACACCAGGAGCCACTTTTTCTATTGGATAATATACCTCCGAAACTATTTGAGGTTTACCATCAAGAGGATTTGCAAGAGGATCTATAACTCTTCCAATCAATTCATTAGACACTGGAACCGATACGACTTTCTCAGTCCTATAAACGTCATTCCCCACCTTAATTTGTTTAAAGTCTCCAAGAACGACTGCTCCTATCTTGTATCTTTCTATACTTAAAGCTATTGCCGGAATCTTTCCATTTATCGTTAGTAACTCTTGATACATACAACCTGCTAAACCATCTATGAAACACACACCATCTTTTACAGACAGAACTTTTCCGGACTCTTTAATTGAAGCCGTAAATGTATATTGCTTTATACTTTGAGTCAGTTGCTCAAAAAATTTGTCTATTTCAAAATCCTGTGAACTTAAATAATCAAGTAAATTTTCTGATTTTCTATCCAGTGTAGCATCTATTTGAACATCACCAAGTTGAATCTTAAACCCAGACTTGATTTCGGCATCTATGATGATGTGTAAATTTTTAAAACATCTATTCGGTAATTGTATAATTTCCCTGTACACTTCTTCACCAAGGGGCTCTGGAATTCGTATGAATAAGTCACCTTGGATATCTTTAAATTTACTTGATAATGCTTTTACGGCTTGAACTATTACGTGCATTCTGTTTTATCTTAATATATTGATATTTTTGATGTTAATGTTTTATTGCTGAATCTCTATGTCCTCTCCTCTAATTTTTTTAGACGCCTCAACAACCGCCTGGGCACCCTGAATTTTAAGTTTGTTCATAAACTCTTTTTCCAGTTGCTGTTGGCTTGTTCTAGCATCCTGCAAAATTTTATTTGCCTTTTGCTGAGCATCTGAGATAATTGAAGAAGACTCAATGTATGCCTGTCTCTTCTTTTCTTCTATATACTCATAAGCTACTCTGTGCGCATTCTGAAGTATCTTATCCTTCTCAACTTCCGTAGTCTTAATCAACTGCTCATACTTCTCTTTGTTGTTAATCCCCTCTTCTATAATCTTTTGCCTCTCACTCACAACATCCAAAATCCTCTTGAAAAAAAACTTATATAGCAAAAGGGCAACTACGACAAAGTTTATAGTATTAAAAACAAAATACCTCAAATCAAAACCAAACGAACTCAAGACGTTCTCAAACATAATTGTTTTCCAATACAAAGTTAAACACTTTTTAGGAATTTATTATCGTAAAAAAAGCAATCAAAGCATAGATTGCCGTAGACTCAACTAAGGCTATTGAAACAATAACTTTCCCAAACAACGATGATTCAAGTTTGGGATTTCTTCCTATTGCCTCAAAAGCTTTTGCTGCTAAATAAGCCTCAGCTGGCGCTGTCGCTAGCATAGCTATAATTGCCAATGAGGAAGCTATATACTTTGCCACCTCTGTATCCATAGTACAAACATATTAAAAATTAAAACTAGTTATCCTCACTTTGAATTGACGACTTTAGGTATGAAGCAGCCAAAGCCCCAAAAACTACTGCCTGAATCAAACCCGACAAAGAACCTAACAAAATTATGGGAACAGGTAGGAAAATAGCAAAAAGCGACATAAAAACTTTAAGCAACAACTCTCCAGCAAACATGTTACCAAAAAGCCTCAAACTCAAAGAAACAATCTTTGCAAACTCTCCGATTATATCAAGAAATCCTATAAAAATGTCAATTATCGAACTAAAACCACTCAATAAACCCTTTCTAAATTTGTGTAGTACAACATCTAACGGTAAAAACTTAAACAGATATCCAAGAATGTTTTTCCTTTTTATAAAAAGCATCTGAGATAATGATACTACACAAAATGCAAGAGGTAATGTGAAATTAACATCACTTGTAGATGCCCTAAATAACCCTTTACCTTGGTAAGTAATTGCTCCAGCAAATGGAATAAGTGAAAGTATTAGATTTGAAATCAAGATAAAACCTACAAGAGATAAAACTATAGGAACAATCTTTTTTGCTACTTCTCTGCTTTCTGATAATTGAGAAACAAAATCAATTAAGCCTGTAACCAACATCTCTATCCACAGCTGCAACTTGCTAGGCTTAAGCACCGAAAAACTACTAGCCCAAAAACACAAAATAACAACAGTTAAAGTAGTTAATATGTTGGTGGTAAACGTGGAAGTTATGGGAAAATCCCATATATAAAACAAAACTTCAGGCTTAAGCTTAATTATTTCTACTGGGATCTGAAACATAATCTCTTCAAATGATACTTTTTTTTCTAAGATAAATTAGCAATAATGTAAATGAAACTACATATCCTACTACAAGCCCAAATATATTAGACAATACACCAACCCCTAGAAAAGCATCCAAAAGGCCACCTAAAAAGGCAGAAACCAATGCTGTTACTACGAAATAAACATGTATTTTCGCAAACAGTACAAAATATCGCATCACAACTATACAATTTAACAACTGCCTTCTGACGCAAGCCTAATCTTACACCTTTTGACTTAAGTAATCAAATAAATGTTTGCTGGCTTTTTACCTTAATGATATTATCGCAAAACAGGTTTGCTTTAAAATCAAAATTTAAAATGACTTGATCTAATACTTGTTAATAGCAATCCAATAGTAATTGATGTATAAATTGAGAAATTAATAAGTTTGTATGAGTATGAGTAGTTTTAAGACTTTCTTTCCAATATTTAAATCGCATCCAAACCTGACTTATCTTGATAATGCTGCAACAACGCACAAGCCAATGCATGTATTAAACTCAATCTTAGACTTCTACAAAAGTTTTAATTCAAACGTTCACAGAGGAAATTATCCAATTTCTGATAAAGCTACAGAAGAATTCGAAAATGTTCGAAAAAAGGTAGCAGATTTTATAGGTGCAAAACCAAACGAGGTAATTTTTACATCAGGAACTACCGAAAGCATGAACCTGGCATCTGAGCTAATTTTTTACAACGAAATTGTACGTGATAACTGCACGATTGCGGTCCCAATCGAAGGTCACCACTCTTTAGTGCTGCCCTTTAGAAGATTTTTTGAAAATCAAATTTTCTACGATCACAGAAATATATCAGAAATCAAATCTGAAATTGCGCTAATTACCCATGTTTCAAACGTTACGGGTACCATAACAGACCCAAAAAAAATAGACGCCAAAATCAAAGTACTGGACTGCGCGCAATCCATGCCACATCTAAGGATCAACGTAAATAAATTAGGAGTTGATTTTCTAGCTTTTTCTGCACACAAAATGTATGGACCTATGGGAGTTGGGGTGCTCTGGGTTAAAGAGGAAATACTTAACAGATGTAATCCAGTCAGGCTTGGAGGAGGAATTGTAGATTTAGTTGAACGTAAAAGTATTCGTTTCAACACATTCACAAACAGGTTTGAGCCTGGGACCCCAAACGTAGCTGGTGTTTTAGGACTTGGAGCTGCAATCGACTTTTTAAAAAGGTTTGATTTAAAAAAAGAGCTGGAAAAAGAATGGGAACTAAAAAACTATGTTATTAGTAATTTAAAAAAAATTGATGAAATAGAGATCTATACTGATGAAAATTCTGCTATTGGAATTATCTCGCTGTACCATAAAAACATTCATCCTCATGATATTTCTCATGCTTTAGGTAAAAAGGGAATTTGTGTCCGGGCGGGAAATCATTGTACACAAATTTTTCATCGAGAAATTTTAAATGTTCCAGCTACTTTTCGAATAAGTCTTGCAATATACAACAATTTGGACGACATTAAAAAACTAATCAAAGAGATAAAAAATATTTCTTTAAATCAATTTTAGATTTTGAATATGACGAAAGTGAAAGTAATCATGATTAAGGTTTACCAAAACCAAATTAACTTAAACAAGCACCAAAATAAGAAGATTACATCTCAGTTATTTACTTAAATTCGTGATACTTGACTACCAAACAGACACTAATTTAGAATATCGATGATGTTTACAAACAATTCGAATAAAATGCTTAAAAGTGATTTGGAAATATTATAAAACTTTGGAGAATTTAACGAGCATAGCCTATACAGTTATTAAGCAGATATTTTGGTTTAAAAATCTATATCAAAGTTGGATGAAGAGATAATAAAAATCACTAAATGAGT
The DNA here is from genome assembly GCA_003694175.1 of Candidatus Dojkabacteria bacterium. Taxonomy (GTDB): domain Bacteria; phylum Patescibacteriota; class Dojkabacteria; order J137; family J137; genus J137. Next base: position 4,385 of record RFKV01000114.1, read on the forward strand.
GTTTTTAAATTGCTGTAACTTACGTTAACTAACTGAATTACCCTCAGTACATAAAGGTGATAAAACTTGCAAAACTTAATAAAAAAATTTAAAATGGTTGCTACATTTTTTATTTGTAAATTTGTAAACTATGTCAGTGTCAGCTCAAGTTAACGATCAGGTGATAAGAAAAAATTTGGTTCATGCCAACGATAAGGACACATTTAAATCTGAGGTGTTGGATGCCTCAAAAAACGTCTTAGTAGTTGTTGATTTTTATGCTGATTGGTGTCCACCTTGTAAAATGTTATCACCTATAATAGAAAGTCTTTCTAAAAAAGAATTTGGAGGACAGGTTAAATTTGTTAAAGTTGATGTTGATTTAAATGGATTGGTAGCATATGAATACAAGATCATGAGTATACCCACTTTGCTGTTTTTTAAAGAAGGATTAGTAATAGAAACGGTAGTAGGATTTCGCAACGAAGAAG
>RFKV01000115.1 GCA_003694175.1 Candidatus Dojkabacteria bacterium
GTAATATACACTTTAATATGTTCATACAAGTTTATTGGCAAAGTAAATAGGAAACAAAAAATTAGCAAAACATAATCTATGACGTAGTTGATAAATTAAAGACTAAACCATGATAATTCAAGTCAATCCAATACAAATTACTTCTCTCTCTGTTTTGAAAAAATTCTTGTGACTTTAGACATATTTATGAAAATTTTTGAAATTTTTACTCTTTGTCCAAAAAAACGTTGATTAACTTTGATAAGCAATCTGCTAACAAGGATGCTTTGAAACAAAAGAAAAAGATTCTGCTTAACCCAGATTTAATACAATACTAACTAAAATGAAACTCAAATTTATGGATAGGTTTATTAAGTCATTAAAGCGCAAGAATCTATTATGATTAAAAATTCATATGAGACCAGATACATTACTTTTGCACTTTGTTCACCATGTAATAAGTCCCAACTTTAGATTTAACCTGCCTACAAAGGTCACTTAATATATTCTAGATCGGTGCTTAGAAAAAGAAATCAACTAGTTAATTTTAGCCAACTAAAGGAGTCAAATTTTTGTATCTTTTGTCCAGTGAATGATTGAGATTACTAATGGGGCAGGCAAAAAACTCACTGCTCTAATGCACCAAGCTGCTCATCACTTCCTGTAACGCCCTTTCCTCTTCTTATTCTTAATTCCGAAAGTAACGTTAGTGGATCTGCTATTATCAATATGCTAAAAGTCGGGCTTGTAGAAACAGATCCTTCTTTTAACAAAAGTGAACTAACATACATATAAGGAGAGGATTCATCTCCTTTACATATAGGTATTCTCAATTTCCTAGTTCCAGCTAGTTCTTCATATGTATCCAAACCCGCTATTTCACCTAGCTTATCAAACAAATTTGTTATAGGGACGATCGGTGCAAATAATTCATAAGGCTTACGCGGCTTTTCAAAAGATGAATAAAATAAACTTCTATCAACTCTATTTGTAGTTGACACATCACTAGGCTTAAAAACTCTATTTCCATAACCAAATTGAATCTGCTCATATCGACAAATAATATCAACACATCTTTGAATTAAAAAGAAATATGAAAATACCAATACCTCCTTTATTTCTTCGGGTAAAGGTTTTTTAAAAGTAAACATTCCTCTCTTTAAACTCCATCTGATTCTCCCAAAAAATCCACCTCTAATAACATCATTTCCTACTTGAACTTGAATACGATTAAAAAAGTCTTCCAATTTCTTATAGACATCTGATTCAGAAAATTGTATTAATAACGTATTCCACAAATTTCTTCTCTCATTATAAAGTAATTGAATTTCGGTAAATAAACCCCTCAAATACTCTAGTTTGTTTTTTTGTCCCTTTAATTTTTCATTACCACCATCACCATTCAGAGTTTTTAATTGATTTAATATATCTTGAGTCATCTCCACGCCTGGATATCCACGATCGGCATAGGTTGGAATTTGAGCTATATATTCGTATAGATCATTCAGCCTCTCCGCAATAAACCACCAAGTTTCAGAAATTAGATTAACTAATTCTTTAAATTCTTCTTCATTTTTAAGATAAAGCTCATAAAGACCTTTTAAAGTGAAATTGGGAGAGACACCTTTAACACTACAATAGATTGAAATCAGCTTAACAGCCAGAGGATCACCCCCACAAGTCAACTCAAATTGTACTCGTACGCCTCTATTTGGTAAATTTAATTCATTACGCAGCTCTCCCTTGATTAATTCCTCTAAATCACTAATACTTTCAACACTACCCAAAGTCCCTTGAAAATTCGCACCAAGACCTCTCAATAAACCTAAAGCTCCTAGCAAACTGACAAAACCTTCAAGTTTAAACTGATCTTCACTTTCTTTTTTATTCTTCGTTTCTACACTACGCTCAATAGGAGAACTTTGCTCCGGAAAGTGTTCCATTTTCTCTTGTTCTAAACTTGGATCGAATTCTACCAAAACAAACAAATTTTGTACAGAATTTTGACTCTATGCAAATATAATATAAAAAATGATGAACATGTAGTCTCCTTAGTAATTTACATAATGAAAGTTTAGTTTTGATCAACTTCTAAGACGGGCTCTGATTTCAAGCGGTTTCCTTAAAGGACGTGAACATACTACTGATAATTTTCGAAACACTCACTGACAATATTCACTAACACAACCAACAAACACGAAGAGCTTGATTCAGGAGATTTATTTGACTGTGCTTCTTCCCGTTGTATTCCTACCTTTGGTTGAAACACTCTTTGAACGAACTTCTATTTTTCATCATCGGTAATGAAGAAGGTTATTGAACCATCATGATTACGCGAGACGAAAGTGTCCTATACCCTTTGTTTTTGTGGGTTATAATGCAAGAAAGGTGTAACAAAAGGAACAGATATTTCATTTGCTAGTCTAAATCATCTAGCAAAGATCTTACACACTAAAAAATCGAGGCAGGCTGATTGTAATTCATCAAAAATTAATTAAAAAAACTTCATCTACAATTCCTTCGGCAACACATAAGCAAGCTCCTTTCTTGCTTAACACTTGTAATGTCTTTAAAGTATTGCTTGTTTTGAAGCAAAATTTTCCTTACTTCATTCTATTATTTCTTTAGACTCTTGTTGTGTCAAAAGATATGATTCATCAATTTCTAACAGTATTCTGATTCCCTTACGACTTTATCATTTCTATCATTGTACCTTGCTGGATTATACGCAATAACTATCAAAAGACGATTTCTTAAAAATTTTATAATCCTTATAATAAGGAAAAATCATCATCTCAACTACGGACCGCTTTTCCAGATAACTCTACCAAACTTTCAGTGCTTTAGTATCCCAGTTATTCCGGCAGGGACATAGATAAAAGCTCATTTGACAAAAACACATTTTGATAAAAAACACATTTCTTGTAAATTTTGGTCAAACTTTTTGCAGAAATTTCAACACTCGGCCTTCAAAGCATTCTAAGTAAGTTAAGCCGGACAGGGTTACACTGACTATATAATGTTTCTAAGTTAAGACTCAAATCCACCATCAAAAATATACAGTGCAATTTACTAATATAATCTTTAAAATTATTAATGTGTTACTTCAAAATAGTTATCTAAATATCTAAATAGCTGCATTGTACAAAACTTGTACAGTCTAACCAAGAGAAGTATCTAAAGTTATTTTCACTACCTCTGCTCCTACTTGTTCGCTCCGCTTAAAACTTATATTGTCTAAGCAAAAATTTATCAACCAACCTTGACTCTCTTTTAAATGTGCTAAATTGACATATTTAAACTACGGACTATGGCAGATGAAAAAGTTAGCTGTTTTATAAACCAAAACAATTAAAAATTAGCCTTTAAAAAAGTTTAAATACTGACATGAATCCAGCAGAGTTAGATCAGACCGAAACACTCCAGGAAAGGATTTTGTAAAGTGAGCATTTTACAACTATTGCCACTAAAGTCTATAACTTAGCTCTACCACAAAATATAACCACTAAGTAAATATCTTGCTCATTGCTTCAGGTTAAGTGTGATTGTTTAACTATCAAAGAAATAACTAAAACTTAATTTTTAATCTTTAGACAAGAATAAAGTTTTAATCTCAAAAATTTATCATTCGTAATTTCTATAGTTTATTGATATAGTAAAGAGCAAAAATTAAACGTTAAAGAGCCCATATAAAACTTCTCATTTCTTGTTTGCAACATACCGGAATATACAGTGTATTCGAGTATGCAATAGAGTTAAAACTGTTTGTTTTGAACTGCAAATGTTAACCCCAAAAAAAGGTGCTTCCAACCGTAAAGTGAAACTACATTACTTTTGATCTAGATGATAATAAAATAATTTTTACTGCACACTTAGTTTTCAAATTCGTTTTTCACTTAATAAACTTAATAAAAAGAAATAACTTGTAAAATTTGATGCGCTAATGTTTTATTCTATAAATTCATTAAACATCAAGAAACCTCGACCTGTAATATTTGCCATACAACCACACTAATATACATAACCCAAACACACCTAAAACTTCTTGTCGATACAGCAGTTTGGGAAATATAATTGTGCATCTTTATCAAATATTCAATAAACACATATTAGACCTGAAAAGATAACCATGTCATATAAAACTCTCATCTTCTACTTAAAACATCACCAAACAGTTCTTTAAGTATTTATTTTTTGCCTGCTAAACTATACTATGAACATAACCCTTTTAAACGTACAATTCCGAATGGAGGCTTAGATTTATTATTATCTTTTTCACACTTAATTATCCACGTGAAAAATCCTGTTTCCAAGAATCAAAAATTATCTGAATACATCGCTTAAAGTCGAAACTGTGAATTTTGGAGTAGTTTTGGTTCAACTTTTAAGTGGTTCAATCGCAGACGATAATAACTCCTATCCTATAAGGGTATTCTTGTTCAACTTTTGTTTTTTTATTTTTACATAAGCGATTTTAAGTTCACAAAAAAGTTAGTTTAACTAAGTGAGAACAGTTTGCACTGTACACAAGAGGACTTAAATTAAAAAAGAATAAAACACATTCAAAGTAGCAGTTTAGCAAAACTTTAGATTCCTAACCTTCAGGATGAAAATATACCCTTGCCGGACACCTACCAGTTATAAACGCTACAAGTACTCTTCTCCCTTCTACTCTAAATAACTCAAGCAAAAATGGAAATTGAATTCCTCGTTTAGTTTCATCATGTTTTATCACCGCTTTAGGATTAAAACTAGCCTGAGGCGAAAAAACCTCAATACGTCTTTCACTCGATCCCGGCTGTCCTCCTGGTATATATACGTAAGTAATTTTTCCTGACGAATCATAATTTCTATCTAAACTTTCACAATCCTCACAACTTAATGGAAATCGAACTTTCAGTGAAGGACCTGATATGGATCCAGGATGCGTCTGAAAAAACACAGCTGATGCTACCTCTCTTTTTAGAACATCTCTTATAAACTCTGTTATATCATCGCGTTCACGTTGTAATCCTAGAGAGTAAATTATAAAATCAATCAATTCTTTAACTTCATTCGTTCTCATTAGTTTATCTAAAACTGATTGTATGATATCTACGTATTCACTATCTGTCATTATAAGTCCAGAAATGTCTCCTCTTCTTCGTCCTTCAAGATACCGCTCTAAACCTACAGCATTTGGACGTTTATTATGTTGACTGTTTTGTACTAAAGAAAATAGTTTTTGCTTAACAGATTTTATGTGATCAATTAAGGTTTGCAGATCCTGACCGTTTAGGAGAAAAAATCATACAACTTTCTTAATTGTAAAAAACCATTTTGTGTAAAAGCACTAAGTGCACTTTCAGGTTGAGCTTTAAGTTGAATGTAGTAAGTTAATATAGTGCCTGATAACTGTGCATCAGTAATCAACACATAATCTAAAAGATCTATAGGAC
>RFKV01000116.1 GCA_003694175.1 Candidatus Dojkabacteria bacterium
ACTTAATAACAATAAAAAATATCTACGAAAGTAGAAATCTAATAATGATTCTAGACGTCCTTGCGGCTTAAAAACCCCATCTGATCTACGAAAGTAGAAATCTAATAATGATTCTAGACCCCCTATTTCATTACCTGTACTGCATATACAACGGTTTTGTTTCTGTACTGAATCAAGTAATAAAAAAAAGTCAACATAAACACAAAAGTCAATACCATTAATGAAAATAGCATCATACCTTAGGGGGTCTAAAAAAAATTAAGACCGAGGTTTTATCAGAATCATCACACGACTTATACCTTCGCATCGTTAAATTTTTAATGTGCAATTCGCTAGTCGAAGTATACCACATCCTCGTCTTCATGTTTAGCAAAACCAAATTTAGTTGTTTTCTTTTCACATCCTTCACAAATTTCGAAAATGTAGATACTATCTGTGTTTGTAAATTTTTTTGCGAATCTTTTTTCAATCTCTAGCTTAATAACATCCAAAACTCGCCTACTATTTTTAATTTTGAATACTGAAAATTGGAGCCTAAATCCATACTTCTCCAAAAACTTGGAAAACTTTGTTCTCAATTTGTCGTCAGAAATATCATATGTTAGTAAAATCATTTTTATTTTTATAACTATAGATAGGAAATTCATGTTTAGTAGGGTCTGATATGTGTTTGTAAAATTGAGTGCAGTACCTGTATATTTCATCCTTGTACTTCGTTAGCATTTTCCCGAACAATTTGACATATTTATAACTATAGTCTGGCCTCTTGAAGTGATAATAACCATTGTAGTACTTGAAATCTTTTTCATTGACTATTTTTAAATTGTATGCTTTCAGTACTTCTTTATCAACTAGAACCCGGAATGGCTCCATAATGTCACAGCTTAAAGACTTTCTCTGGAAAAAAAGTCTGTGATAGAAACCTTTATAAGTATCAAAACCATATAATCTTAAGCATGAGTCAACTAGATTGAAAAGCATAGAGTAACCTATGTCTAAAAGAAAATTTATTATATCCTCCTTGGCTGTAGGTGCACGTCGCCTCCAACCCTGCTCCTCAAAAATAAAGGAAAAATATCTGCTTGCTATAAATCCCTCTGTTCCTTGAATAGAGCAAAAACTAACATCATTAAGTAGCCCCCTACGAGCATCATATCTTAGAGACGTGAAATCTCTATTCTTATATTCTTCTAGTAAATCAATTTGATTTTCCAACTTATTCAGCACCAATTTCTTAGCCATTAAAAACTCAGTTTTTTCACTCAATGAGTACTGCTTCAGCCTGAGTAAATAATTTCCTTCAGCTACACAAACGAGTTCTGAGATAGTTCTTAGTCTATTGTTTAGCAAGAATAAAGATATTCCCATTTCCTTGAACTCTTTAATAAGTTTAGAAGATAGCGTACATTCACCAATTATGAAAACCGCAAAAATAATGTGACATGATATTTTATTTAGTTTTTTGTTTTTATCATCCCAAACTTCAATGTTGTCGTTAGAAAATTTGAGTTTCCTAAAACTTTCATCCGAAGAATTTATGAAAAGCAATTTTTTATTGTCAAAATCTGATTGTGACAACATAATTACCAATATAAATTCTTGTAAATACATCTCTCGCGTTTTCGTTGATTGCTTGATGGTGATTTGTCAATAGTTTGATATTGACGTATCTTACTTATTAGCAGACTTAGACTATAAACCAATATTGGACTATATTCAATTTCATAGGATTTGTTGTCACTTATACTGTATAGAACAAGTTTCTTTACGGTTATACCTCTTTCTTCGAGACAGACAGCTTGAGCTACTAGCTGCATAACATAACCATCATAAGTTTTTTTAATTTTGTATTTTCTTTCAACTAACTTTTTTTCTTTAAAGTAGAACAGATCTATTTTCCCGACTAGTCCTAAATTCGCCGACATCACGGGTGTTCCCTGCCACACGTCCTTACGGGATGTATATGTTTTTTTATCTATACTTTTATGACATTCTATACCTCTTATCTGATCTATTGAGTGATAAAGAGATGTGTTAAATGATTGATAAACGCTATGAAAATATATAGACATTGGATCAAATAAGAAATCATTCAGAGTACTTATTTGAATGTAACCATGCATGTTGCCTATCTCTAATATACGTACATTATATTATAGAATTCACTATTTGTCAATGTTAAAACATGACATACGACTTAGCTACAATAAGTTGTTGTCATAGAAAATTACAAATTGTCACAAACCTATACCCACTAATTTCCAATTTTGAGTTAATTGTCAAAAAAAATTAAAAAAAATGAACAAACTGTTACAAACATCTTTAATTCCAAATCAAAATTGTTTAAAATTCTGCTGTTTAAAAGTGGTTAATATGTCTGTGCTTAATGTTTTTACAAATCAATATTCTGTAAACAAGACGCTTAGATTCGAACTTAAACCAGTTGGCAAAACAGTGGAGATGCTCGAAAAAGCTAAAATATTTCAAAAAGATGAAGTCATTCAACACAAGTACAAAGCAACCAAGCCATATATCGATCAACTACACAGAGAGTTCATAAGTGAAGCTTTACAGAATGCTAAATTAAATTGGCTGAATGATGAATATTTGAATGTGTACAAATGTTGGAAAACAAACAGAAAAGACTATGAAAAAGAATTAAAAAACAAAGAACAGAATTTGAGAGCAGAGATAGTTGAGCTATTCAACAAAAAGGCCAAGGATTGGAGCATGCGTTACCCGGGTTTAAAGAATGATAACATAGACATATTATTTGAGGAGGACGCATTTGAGCGCATACTGAAAGTCAGATTTGGAGATAACCCATCTACATTGATATTAGATCCAAGCACAGGTAAACAAATTTCTATTTTTGATTCATGGAAGGGCTTCAAAGTTTACTTTAGCAAATTTTTTAAAACAAGAGAAAACTTTTACAAAGATGATGGTACAGAAACGGCAATAGCTACAAGAATAGTGAATCAGAATCTTAGGATATTTTGTGACAATGTGATCTTGTATGAAAATCTGAGAAATAAAATAGATTTTTCTGAGGTTTTCGAAAATTTTGGTAATTCAATTTCAATTAAAGAGTTTTTCGATATTTCGTCCTACAATTCGTGCTTGCTACAAAATGGCATAGATTCGTATAACAAAATAATCGGGGGTGAGACGCTACAAAACGGGGAAAAGAAGAAGGGCTTAAATGAGTTAATAAATGAATATAGACAAAAAACAAGAGAAAAAGTTCAGTTTTTCAAAAAGTTATATAACCAGATTCACTACGAAAAAGGAAAAGTTTTTCTGGATGAGATCAAGAATGAAAAAGATTTAATCGAAAAATTGGAAAGACTTGTAGACACGGCAAAACTAAAAACAGACTTGATTCAAGCATTGTTCAAAGATTTCTACGAAAATCAAGAAAAATACAATTTATACCAAATATATTTATCAAAACAAGCAATTAACACCATTTCCTACAAGTGGACAGATCGACCTGAAGCTTTCAGGGAAAAACTTTACCAACAACTTAAAAAAGGAAAGTTAGTAAAAACTTCTAAACCAGAGGAATTGGTAAACTCTCTGCCAGACTTTATTGCACTTGGACACATCAAAGACATGCTCGAAGATGAGTCAGAGATTTTGGTTCCTTGGAAGGTAAGGTATTTTGCTATACAAAATTTTGCGGGCAAAAATCAGTGGAACCAATTTTTAGCTATTTTGAACTACGAGTTAATGTCTCAAATCGAAACAGATACGACAACTCAAGATACTAATGCCAGCTCAAGCTTAAAAAGTAGCTTCTATGACAACTTACAAGAGATATCAAAACTATTACAAAACTTTACATTAGACGATAAAAGTAAGATCACCATAAAG
>RFKV01000117.1 GCA_003694175.1 Candidatus Dojkabacteria bacterium
GTTTATGATTGTGGTTTAAGATGTTATGTATGTTATCGCGTTATGTGTTATGTGAAAGACAAGACAATGCAGATAGTTCAGTCAAGATATATTAAAAATATTAAAGAAAGTAAATTTTTGATGTGTGATCTCATCTGAATTTCAGACATTAGTTAAATTAAATCTACTGATTTTAAGAATATGGACGAGTTAGAACTTACAAAAGAGATAGGGGAAGCACCAAATTTTAAGGGTTTTACTTTAGCGCTTCAACGAATTGATTTATTTAGTGGAAGTCTGTCTGAGGATGTAAGCGATGTTGGCAAGCTTGAGGAAATAATAAAAAATGAAGTGATTCGTAATCGAAATAATTTGAGTCTTATACTATTATCAGAACCACTGAGAGATTTATCAGAAGCAGAGTTACAAGGTGCAACATTTAAAATTGTGCTACATAAGCTTTTATCTGTTTCGTTGATTGAACTGTATTTAGGTAGGGAAATCTCAACTTTAAGTGATCTTTATGAGGCTTACATACTAAATACTGACGGACTTACCGCATTTATCAGTCATTTACAGAGCTTAAGAAGTTTGTTAATAAAACATATCAATTCTAAACCGGAAGGTCTAGAAAAATTTTGTAGTACTGAAGGAAAAGAAAGACCTTATACCACTCAGGAAATATTGGGTATGGGTGCTGAAATGTTGCAAATAGTAAGCTATACAGAAGAAGAGGTAGAGAAGATTATAAACCATTGCTGTGACCAAGTTATAAATCATAACAATACCTGGAAAGCTATCGAAAAAATGATTAAAGAGAGGAATAATGATTTAGACGTAATCAGTCAAGCTAGAAAAATTTTAAATATGGAAATTAGATCAGCTTTTACGTTTGTTTCTAAATTTTTTACAGACCCACATAGTACACCATGTCAGTTTCCGCCTATAATAACTCAAGATGGTAAACGCGGTATAGGTTTTGTTTCTAGTACTGGGGATATTGAATTCAATTTTGATGGAGAGGTTTTTTGCCGAGAGGATGCATTAAGCATAGCAGTTATGATCGGAGGAGCGACTATATTTATACCATACTTGGAACTTAATCGTGATCAAGATCAAGATCAAGAGAGATTGACAATTAAAGTCGCAATATCACCAGGATGTCCGATAAGAAGATTCTTACGTCCCAAAGGCAACACTTAAATTCACTAAAATAGCCTCTTAGTTAATGATTTAATTTTACTAAGGTCCAGCTAAATTTAAAAAAATAAACGTACTTTAAGTTAAGTTTAGAAATATAATGTTTGATCTATTGGAGGCACTGTTTGAGTTATTTGTTTATTATTGATTTTGGTTGATTTCTTTTTTATTTGTTCATGATAGGTAGATTTATTTGATTTACAATTTTTAGTGTTTCCATAACGTTGAATAAATAAAATGAAACTCGTAACTAATTTCTTGTGGTTTAGTTTTGAAAATTTTGATAAAATTGCAGACAGTTAGAATTTAAAAATGAAAGGGTTTATGTTTGGAAGTTTTTTTGGCGTGTTGTTGGTGATTTGTTTACCATTGCTTTGCGTTTTGTTTTGTTGTTTTAGCTTATTTCTTTCCCTTTCGTTGTTTTCTACATCAGGGAGTTTTAACACAGCAGATGGTGGCTATGTATTTAAATCGGGAGATCCTGAGAGTAAAAATAAAATTTTGCAAATAAACATAGAAGGTCCAATTTTAAACGAAGCAAGTGAAGTTGATTTTTTTGCTGCATTTTTAGGTCCAGTGACGTACGGTTACCAAATAAAAGAAATATTGGAGAATGCGGCCAAGGATGAATCAATCAAGGCAGTTATTTTGAAAGTTAATAGTCCAGGAGGCCTGGTTTCTGGTTCCAAGGCAATTGCAGATGGTATACAATCCTACAGAGAAAGAACTGGTCGTAAGGTATATGGATTTGGATCAGGAATAGTTGCAAGTGGTGCATATTGGGCAATATCTTCGTCAGATAAAATTTTTGTTGATGTAGGCACCACCGTAGGTAGTATTGGAGTCATTGCTGGAGAGTTGGTTTATTATGACAAGCTAATAAGTGTTAATGGTATTACAACAAAAAATGGAATTGAGGTTGAGTATATTACTGCGGGTGAGGGTAAAGACTTTGGCTCTCCTTTTAGGAGAATTACACAAAAGGAAAAACAAATTATCCAACAAAGTGCTAACAATGTATATGACGTTTTTGTTGAACATATATCATTGACTAGAGGAATTAGTGTGAGTGATTTGAGAAATAAGATTGGTGCGTATGTATACGACGAGAAACAGTCTAAAGAATTGAAATTAATTGATGAGATCGCAAGTAGAGATCGTGTTTTAGAGATAATCCTTTCAGAGTTGCAGCTTGATAATTATCAACTGGTAGAGTTTAGCTATAGTTTTCCATTTTGGTCAAGTTTTTTAAGTGTTATGTACGGCCTCTTTAATTCTAATTTAGTGTTTGATAAAGGAGGTAGCTGTCTTTTGAGTAGGCAGAACCTTGTAATATGGGGAGATACCAGTCAAGTGTGCCGCAATATTTTTAATTTGTAGCCTAGATCTAGATTATGCGTAACCAGAATGTAAAAAGTGTAAAAGTGGTAAAGATGTTCATGGTTTTTGTAATATTTTCCGCAATAGCATTTTTTTTCTTATTAGCACTGTTTTACATTTCTTTTCAGGATGGTTTTTTTACTAGTTTTGACACAGAGATTCAAATCAAAACTTAACTCTTAAGGCTAATAAAATAAGAGAAAGGGTAGAAACACTTATGAATATGGCTCAGCCTCCATTGATAAATAAAGAGGAAATGTTTAACAAAAAATCAGTCATATTTACAAACAAAGGCAACATAGAGATTGAACTTTATGCTGATTAATCCCTCAATGGCAATATAGGTCTAGTAAGACGAGGTTTTTATTATGGCTTGTCATTTCTCAGATTATTTCTCAGAAAAGTTGAATGTTTTTTGATACAAACAGGAGATCCACTTACATTTGATCTGGGTATGTCTAATTTATGTGGAACAAGAGGCTCGAGTTTCAAGTTTGATAATGAACGGGTAACAATACCTTATCAAAGGGGAATTGTGGCTATTGCAAATTCCGGCCAAAACAATAACGTTAGCCAATATTTCACAATTAACGATTATCCCTTAGATCCTGTTTATTCAATTCTTGGTAAGGTAATAATGGGTATGGATGTTGTGGACAAGTTACAGGTGGATGACAAAATATTAAAAGTAGAAACTTTAGACAAGTGAAAAATTTTAGTTATGCTTTTTTCCTCATTACAAATTTTGATTAATAGTGTTGTAATTTCAACTAAAGTTAAGAATTGGGTTTTAACTTTTGAGATATTTTTTCATGTGTTAAAATCAAGATGGTTCATTTAATCTAGAATTAGATAAATTAGATAGTGTTAAATTAAAGAATAATTAAAAGTGTAGTTTTGTCTTGTATTTTGCTGCTTTTAACGAAATCACGTTTTAAGTCTCATGGGAAAAGATATTGGTAGGGTTGTTAAAGTAAGCACACAAAAAAAAGAGTTAAAAATTTCTTTATTTACTCCAATTGATCTTCTTGTTGATTTTGTTTTCTTACTTGTTGTGGGTTTATGCAAACTTTTAGCTAAGATACTATATTCTTTTAAAATAAAACTATACGCAAATAGAAGTTTGTTTTACAAGAGGTTCACTCATACTTTATTGATCGTTTTAACAATCATAGCGGGCACCGGTGGAATATTGAGAAGGTTCGCTGCTGAGCGAAGTATATCATCTGAGTTAGATGGAGGCATTACAGTAGGTTTTAATGATTACATTTTTCAAGGGTCAACTAAAAATCCCTCAAGAATGAGATCTCTATCCACGTTAACAGGAGTTAAAATTCAAAAGTATGTTGTGAAACCAGGAGAAACACTTAAGCAAATAGCTGATAGGTTTCAAGTTACTATAGATACAATAAGATGGGCAAGTCTGGATTCTGGTTTAAGTCCGTTCTCTAACGAAATTAAAGAAGGGATAGTGTTGACTATTCCTGAGATTAATGGTGTTTTAAAAAAAGTAAATCCTGGAGATACAATAGAGTCAATTTTAGCTCAAGTAAACTTACCTGTCGATGAGGCTAATTTTGCCAACGTAGTCGAGTTAAACGGCATAGAGCCACCATACAATTTAAATGGAAGAAGTGCTATATTTATACCTAACGGAAACATCAAAGTTAACATTGTTGGACCGTTAGTTGATATACCTAGAGGGGTATTTACAAATCCCCTAGCACATAATAGTTGTAAAGGTTATGCGGTTTCTAGAGGGATGACGCCATATCACAATGGCGTGGATTTAGCAAAGTGGGATGGTTGTGTCATCTCAAGTGTTGCAAATGGGGTAGTGAAGTATGCAGGATGGTCAAATTACGGAGAGGGTTATAACGTCAGAATAGATCATGGTGGTGGCATAGTTACACATTATTATCATGGAAATGGAGAGTTTTATGTTAAGCAAGGGGATAGAGTTCAACAAGGTCAACCAATAATGTATATGGGAACGTCAGGAAATAGCACAGGAGTTCATCTACATTTTTCACTTTTCAAGGATGGAGTAGCTGTTAATCCTTACGGTTACGTTCCTTTTTGATGAGAATAAAATCTACAACAGAACGGTTTTATGAAATTTTGCCAGGTTTTTTAATTTGGCTGCTTTTGTTGTTGCCTGTAATTGGTAATGAACTTTTTCCTGTTGCTGTAATATATTTTATTATAACTATAACCACAATTTATTCATTTAAGGGTTTACTTACGTTTGTGGGGTTGGTTTTGGGTTTTTGGAAATATAGAAGTGCAAAGGGCAAAGACTTTTTAAAAGAAATTGAGAAGCTAGATATAAATACTCTTGATAGTCCGGAAGAGATTCCACATGACAAGCTTCCATATCATTTAATAGTTATAGCAAACTATGGGGAAGACTATCCTGTACTAAAAAAAACAATTCAGGCCATAGTAGAACAGAATTATCCGAAGGAAAAAATATTTTTAGCTGTTTCGATTGAGTTGAGAAAGGCTAAAAAAGATGCTGAATATGCCAGAAGGGGTGAGTATCTAAAAGCTGATTTTGGTGATGTTTTTGGTGACAGATTGATGTTTTTTGTGCATCCAGATGATATAGAGGGAGAGGTGATAGGTGCCGCTGCAAACAGAACTTGGGGAACAAAATCAGCAGTTGAGATTCTTGAGTCTAGAGGGTATGACTTGTCAAAATTCTTGATAACTGCTCCTGATGGTGATTTAGTATTAGACAAAAATTATTTAGCAGCTTGCACATATGAATGGCTAAAGGCAAAAAAGAGAAATAAAAAGTTTTACCAGACAGCTGTGTACACCTTTAACAATAATTACTGGGATGTTCCCATACTCATCAGAGTCTTATCTATGTCATTAACGATTGCAGTTTTAGGTTCTTCTGTAGTAGAAAAATTTAGAAGGGAAACATTTTCATGCTATACACTCAA
>RFKV01000016.1 GCA_003694175.1 Candidatus Dojkabacteria bacterium
ATTTAGTTTTTTTAAAACAAGCAATCCCTAAAAGGCTAATAGATAACTATATCAAAATAGGCCAAATATGTCTAAACACAAGTAAAGATAAGATGAATTAAATTTATAAAGATATTTTTTCAAAATGCATCTGGTGCAAAACTAAAATATATTTAAAACTTGTACTTCACAAATATATTGATTATGATGATCTAAGTTCATGGATCCTGTTATGAAATTGAGTCAGAAAGTTGCTTTAATTACTGGAGCATCAAGCGGAATTGGTCGTTGTGTGTCTTTAAGGTTTGCTTCAGACAAATGCAAAATTGTAATAATTGGTAGAAGTGCCGATAAGTTAAACGAGGTAAAAGAACTTTCAAAAAATTTAGGTGCAGATGTTTTGGCGATACAAGCAGATTTAACAAATGATGATGAAGTTAGAAGCCTATTTTCTAAAACTTTAGAGAGTTTTGGAAGAATTGATGTTGTTTTTAATAACGCTGGGATTGGCTACGTAAATCCTATTGTGAACTTAAAAGAAGAAGAAATCCATAAAATGATAGATACAAACATCACTGCAATGATTATGGTAACAAAGTACGCAGCTGAGCAAATGAAAAAACAAGAAAACGGTGGGCATATTTTGATTACAAGTTCAATAGCCGGACTAATTCCAGTTCCCCAATGGTCAGTTTACTGCTCAACTAAGTGGGCAATCACTGGCTTTGCTGAGAGCATTAGGTACGAATTGGCTAAATCTAAAGTGCTAGTCACAACAATTCATCCTGGGCCAGTTAAGACTGACTTCTTTATCAGAGGGAATATAAGTCCAGAAAAGTTATCAATTCAAAATAATATGACAAACCCAGAAGATGTTGCTGAGGCGGTTTACAAGATTTTATTTACAAACAAAAAAAGAGTAATAATTCCTAAATATTTCACTTGGGTAAGTAGATTATATAAGTTTTTCCCAAATGCCTTTGATTTGATCAGCAAAAAGTATGTTAAGTCAAATCTGTATTAGGCAAAAAAGCTCCATATCTACTATGCTATGTCTATCTCTTTGCAAAGATAAACATCTTGTACAGCGTTTATTATCCTTACACCCTGATCAAAGCTTTTTTGGAAAGCTTTTCTGCCCAAGATCAGGCCTGATCCGCCTGCTCTCTTGTTAATTACTGCAGTCTCAACAGCATCTGCTAAATCATTAGACCCACTCGCTCCCCCAGAGCTAATTAAAGGAATCCTCCCTAGATATCCATTCGCAACCTGATATTTAGTTAAGTCTATTGGATGTTCAGTTGACAAATCTGAATACATTTTTTCGTTTATCTTACCGTAAGATGAACTTTCTGTATTCAGCACTCTAAAGCCGCCATTAAGCGTAGGTAATTTCTGTTTAATGATATCAGCCTGTATAGTTGCACCTAAATAGTTAGCCTGACCTGTCAAATCTGCTGCTGTCTGATAGTCTTTTCCATCCTTCTTAAAATTTTCATTTCTTATGTAACACCAAAGTACTGTAAACATTCCAAATTCATGAGCACACGCGAAAGCTTGAGACACTTCTTGTATCTGTCTTGCTGAATTCGTTGATCCAAAATAAATGGTAGCTCCTATCCCTATAGCCCCCATATCATAAGCTTGTTTCACCGTTCCAAAAAATATTTGATCAAACTTGTTTGGATAGGTTAACAGCTCATTGTGATTAAGCTTAACTATAAAAGGGATTTTATGTGCATATTTGCGACTAACTAGGCCAAGTACCCCAAGTGTTGAGGTCACAGCAGAACATCCTGACTCCAGAGCCAATTTGACAATATTTTCAGGATCAAAATAGATTGGATTGTTAGAAAAACTTGCTCCTGCTGAATGCTCTACACCTTGATCAACTGGAAGTATAGAAAGATAACCAGTGTTTGCAAGCCTACCGCTGGAATACATTCTTTGAAGACTTGAAAGTACCCTATTATTTCTATCTGAATTAGAAAAGTTTTCATCAACAATACTAGGTGATGGCCTAGTAAATTTTGCATGCAAAAATGTAGACGATTTAAAATTTAGAAGGTAATCAGACTTTGGACCAAGAAGCTCCTTTATCTCATTGTAATCCATAGTAAATATCCGCACTTTAAATTAAAATATCCACAAACAGCACAATCGACATCTAAGAAATGAAAGAACAAACCTCAACCACACATAGTATCTAGCTTTACAAAGCTTTATATAAATTCAAAATTATTGCTCAATTAAAAAAATTGGTCTGATCTTGTATATAGCTTTGTGGCCTATCTCCAATTTTTTCAATATTCAGTAAATCAGTTTGAGATTTTGTAAAAAGCTTGTCTGCAAAAGCAATAACAAAAACAACTAAAACCACACCAAGCAAAACCAAAAAAAAACAAGGAATTAGAAACTTTGAACTTGTTGAATTCATATTATAACAACTTGTTTATTTCCTGCTCAAATCTACTGTAAGGCCAAGCCCCATTAATTACTTGTCCTTGTATATCGTTGTTAGAAGGGTTGTAAGTAATTTCACTGGTAACAACACCATCACTGCTTGTTTTACCTATAAAAAAGGTTGGAACACCAAACCCACCTAAACCAACACTGGAAGCTAAAGAGTTTAAATCATTCTGATCTTTTAATATTTCATCTTTAAATTCTGAGTTTGTTGCACAGTTGATAATTTTTTCACCATCCAAGCCTAATGAGGCTGCTAATTCTTTTATTTTTTGATTTACTTTTTCTCTTTTTGATTCATCACGAAAATCTTCAAAATTAGAAAAGATCAAGTCATGAAACTTAAAATAAACTTCGTTTCTATTAGATGATTTAGAACTGGCACAATTAGCCACATTTGCCTGGTAGTTTGATCCACCACCAGAAAGTGGAGAATCTCTAAACACATACTTTACCTTTCCCTGATCAATATAGTTTTTTATTAACCCTGGCAAAGTTTGCTGAGAATGCCGTTGGCAGAAAGGGCAGTCAAACGCCAAAAATTCAATAATTGTAACTGGCGCATCGGCTTTACCCAGAAATTGATCATCATCAACAGACGCTTTTAGCGTATAACTCACTGGATCTGTTGAGACAGTCTGTTGTGTTTCTGTCCCCTTAATCTGAATTTTTGAAATTTCCAACGCAATGTTACGTAAGCCTAATCCTAAAACAATTGAAATTATAATCGACGAAATCAAAACGGACGAAAAAACTGATATTGGCAGAATGTTTTTTGAAATGTCAAATCTAAACTCAATGTAGTCTGAATTTTTCTTTTCAACAATCTCAGCATACTTTGCATCCTCATACTTAAACTCCCTGTTATCTGAATGTTCTTTAGTCGACATAAATTTAGATATAAAAGCTAAATAGAGATGATGTGGTTTCTAGAAATTACCATGAAATTACCTTAATTAGTTTACATGAAAAAGTTGGATTTTGCAAAATTTAAATCTTAACTTAATTTGTTTCTTAATTTATTTATCAAGATTTGCAAAACAAATCAACCACTCAACTACTTTAAATACAACGAAAATGATTAAATCAGGCAGTTAATATAGTATGGACTTATTCAGTTCGATCAAAACTGTCTGTACTACACTAATCCTTAATCTCCACGAGCATAATTGTTGGTTTAACTCTACAGATACAGATTAAGAAACACCAAAACTGCCTCAGGTTTTGAATTTTTAAAAGGCCTAGTAACTGTTCCTGTTTTTGTTGATCAAGATTGGGATGATCACTAAAAAATCACATCAACTACAATCGGGCAGGAGATAAAGCCTAACACGAATTGGTCCCATTTCAGCTACAATACCATTACCCCATGAGTATGGTTTAACTTCAATAACTCCATGATCAAAATCAAAATTTTTTAATCTAAGTTCTTTCAATATTTTCATAATTTTTCGAATTCCTCATCTGTTGTTGAAGCTGCTAATTTCTGCAGTAATTTCCTTATCACATCATTACCCAAATTACCCAGATTTAATTGAATACACACATAAATCTCAACTTGATCTACTATGCCAGTTACCAAATCTTTCTCTTCCGATGGTTATGAAGATCTGACAGATGACAAAATCCGACTATTGCATCCAAGTATTCACCTGAACGCACCAAAAATGGATTCCATGCATTACAATAGACTTCTTGCGCAAAGTCAGTTACTTGTTTAGTGTTTCTGCCATCTTCAAAAATATTCTGTCAAGAAAGGTATCATAATGCATGATAATCCTATTGGCTCTTCACTAAAATGGATTCTACTAGTCTTTCTTCAAAATAAGCACTATAAGACACCTCTTTAACTTCACACCATCTTTTGGGTAAATTATCATAAACAAAATCTTATTCTATATTGACAGTAACGATTGAAGCTGGACCATACCGTCCTTCATTATTAGGAGTTTAACAAGATCCACCAGTGGACTCATCATATTTGCCTATATGACTACTCTCCAATTCGCGATTCTTCTCGATATCTTTCGACAAGATATGGTATAACTCCAACAGGTTCAGTTTACCTCCATATATCTCAACCTACAGTAATAATTTTTTAAATAGTCTAACCTGCTAGTACTTAGGTTATCCTGCTTAACATATTTCTTCTTCAATTGGTCTCACACTTTTCTCTCTAACGAATAGTAAAGAGTGAGTTGCATCTCAAATTGTATCTTAGACAATTATTTGATTGAGTATTGTATTTTGTTTTTCTGAAAATCTATTTTAACTACAGTTGAATTAAAAAATAACATTAATGAAATCATATACAAGAAATAGGTTAAAAAAAATACAAACTAATAAAAAATGATACCCTTCCATCATTCTCAAAATTTCGTTAAAACCACAAAAAAGTTGAGTATAAAGTTGGATCATAGTAAAATCAGAAAAGGATGTGAATAATCAATAATTCCTTAAAGCAACAAACGCGAAGAGATGTCATAAAATCATATAAATCTAAGTCTACAAGCATAATAGACGAGCTTTGAGAATATCAAAGCCTTAACTTAACCCAAGCTAAAATTTACAAAATTTATTATAGATCCATTGAATGATCATTTAAAGAGAGCATCAAGTATCGCGTCACCTCCTTCTTGTTTACCTGTGTTTCTACCTATTATGAAAAACCAATACGGACCAAATTCATCTCTTAGCAGATTGATCAAACTTGATCCTGATCTTGAACTTGATCTTGTTGAGCTTTTAAACAGACAAATTGTTCCTGAATTACACTCTAGATCATGAAACGTTTTTTTGTTTTCGTTAGGCCCTGCAGTATTAACTAAGTTTACACTAATTCTGGGATGTAATGCCCTAGAAAAAGCAACACATGTTGCTCTGATGTCTCTGATGTTATAATCTTCATTATACTCTTTAGCATTTCTACCTTTTTTTGGTGGTGGTAATAAACCTGACATATAATCAAAGTGGGTATAATCATCATAAAGTAATGGCCTGTCAACACCTGATAACGCGGCTATTAATTCGTACAATTCCGCAGAACAAAATAAACCAAATCCGTTTGGTATTGATGGTACCAACCCCTTTAATAAGGTTTTAATTTCTAAAAATTTAACATTTTGTTCCTCCACGCTACCTCTATATTCAAAAAATGGAATAATAAAATAAGTTCTATGGCTTCCTATTGAGTCTGCCTCCCCATACGGATGCAGTAATCCATTAATAATTGGAGTAATAACCGAAGATTCCTCAACCTTAAGCTCAGTGGACAGAAAGTCTTTGAAACTTCCTCTCCTTGAAAGAATGCCAGCTATCCCACTATGGTTAAGAGCCCTAAGTATAACATTTCGTTTACTAAGTATAACATTTGGTTCACTTGGTTCATCAGGTTTATTCTCACCTAAAAAAACAACTTCATTAACTTCTGGTGTACCGCCGTCACTTTGAGAACCATTTAATTGACCCATATATCTACCCCATAACGTCAATAACTTCTTCATCTCAATTCTTTTTATATTTCCAGTATTCGGATCTCGCTCCATAGATTTAATTTTAGTAAATATAGGCGCTACAAAAATAGCCGTATGCAAACCAAAAACTTAAAGTTACTTGTTTTATCATATATTATTTCATGTTTTCTTCCTTTTATTCAACGTTATTTAGTCTACTTTCTCTAGTAACTATTTAATCGCACTTGTGAAGATTGTAATTGTACTTCATCTAGATTCAGGTTAGAATGTAGACCATACTTCATACTTGTTGATGTTGAGTGCGATTCAGTATAACATAACCTAAAATAAAATGCGTAAACGTAAATTTAGAATCACTATGTAGGGATGTTTAAATCTCTTTTTTAATTTAGGTTGATACAAAGCTGTGCCAAAATTATTAAAAATAGAGTATATTAAGCAAAGTTAAAATGAAACTAGTCGTTTCTGGTTTACCAGGTTGTGGTTCTTCTACTCTTGCTTTACTTTGCTCATATCTTTTTAACTTCAAACTTATCAAAGGATCTTCAAGTTTTAGATTTTTGGCAAAAAAACTTGGAGCCAAAACAAATCATGAAGAAACAATGCTTATTGAAAAAGAAATCCAACCATATTGGGGACCAATTTATGATAAATTTATTAGAAAAGTTTTAGAAGAGTTAGATTTAGATAACATTTGTATAGATAGTGATATTGCTGGCTTCATGACAGATTCAAGGGAAGGTTTAGTGAGAGTCTTCTTGTACGCAGATCTTGATGAACGTATCAAGAGATTTAAAAAAGATAAACGTGAGGCCTCAACTGATCTAATTTTAAAGATAGATAAAAAAATACAAAATGAATATAAGCAACTTTATGGTTTTGATTTTCTAAACATTGAATATGTAAAAACAAAGTATGAACTATTAGTTGATAACTCGAATAAGTCAATTGCAGAAGAACTTAAAATAGTTTATGAATATACAACCTCAAGAGGATATTTTAAAATTGACCTCAACGAATATGATTTCGAAAATTCTGAAAAAATATTCCTAGAAAAAGGGAAAGTTTTTTTTGAAGATCAACTATACTTAAACAAAAACCTCATAGACGGTGAAGAAGTTGTGAGATTGGTCTGTAATCATATGCATGAGGATGTCGAAAAGTTGCCAAAAAAACTTGGAGAATTAATTTCAAATTGAGTAACTCAGTATCAAAGTTCAGTGCTCAAATTAATTAAACGACAGATTAATGTATTAGATAACCTGAGACACTATAAACACAAATCTATCTAGTTTTTAATTAACACTAAACCAAGAATAATCATGAACTACTTAAAACTAAAATCTTCATACTTAATTTGATTTTTTGATACACCCTCTTCCTGAAGCATCTTTGTTATACTTCTAATCATTAATTTTGGGCCACAAACAAAAAAGATAAAGTCTGTCAAATTGTTCCCTAAAAGTTTTTTGAAATAATTGATGTCTAAAAAACCTTCAATATCAGATTGATGGTTAACAATTGTAAGCATTTTGACTTCTTTGGAGATACTTTCTAGTTCATTTAAGTAGATTGCATCAACCTCATTTTTACATGAATATATCAGATATATTGGTCTTACATTTTCTCTGTATCTTAAATATCTAAGTATTGATAAAAAAGGAGTTATGCCAATACCCCCAGCTATGAAAACAACGCTTTTTGTTGAAGGAAATAATATTTGACCACTCTGATCCTGCCCAAACATTCCATGAGGTCCCCAAATTCTAACAACATCTCCTACTTTCAAATTTTCTAATGATTTGGAAAAATCCCCTAAATTTTTAACACTGAAGCGAATTTTTTCACCCGGCATTGATGAAATAGTAAATGGATGAAGTTCTTTAGATATTTTAGGATTTGACACTACTGAAAAATTAACGAATTGACCTGGTTTAAACTTGAACTTAATGGACTCATCACTCAACTCAAATTCAATAATATTTCCTTTTATTTCTACTC
>RFKV01000017.1 GCA_003694175.1 Candidatus Dojkabacteria bacterium
GTATAACCATGTGATTTTATAATTTATAGTTTGTTTAAGATTTAACATAAAAAATTTTTCAAAACATTCTATTGATATTTTCAAAGGTTGAATATAAGTTTTAGTTTAATAATCCAGCGACAAAGCCGCTAGCCCAAGCCCAGCTGAGATTGAAACCTCCGACATCGCCGTCCACGTCGAGTATTTCACCGCAAAAATAAAGTTTATCTACAATTTTTGATTCAAGAGTGAAAGGTTTTAGTTCTGATGTATCGATTCCACCTGCCGTAAATTCCGCTTCGTTCCACCCTCTGGTACCGGTAATACTAACAATAAACTCAGTTAGATACTTAGCTAATGTGATTTTGTCGTTTTCAGAAAGTTTATTCACAGAAATATAGGGTTTAAAATCTATACACTTCAAAAAAACTTCAGAAAACTTATTTGGGAAAAGACCATATAAGCTTTTTTCTAACGTTTGCTCAGGTCTTTTATTCCATCTTGTTTCCAGAAGTTTTAATGCTTCATTGAAGGTGTAATTAGGTAGGAAATTTAGCATTACTTTAACATCCTTTCCACCTTTTCTATTTATGTGGATGGATATCTCCCTGCTTATATTTAAAATTGCGGGACCAGAAAATCCATATTGTGTAAACATCACATCATCCGTTCTAGTTTTCACCTTTTTATCCTCGATTATAGAGGTGACAGTCATTTCAAATTTTAATCCTTGTAATTGCTGAGATAACGTGTTTTTTGATTCCAAAGGAACAGCAGATGGGACTGGTTTAATTAATCTGTGGCCTAAACTCATTGCTAAGTTGTAACCTGAACCATTTGAGCCTAACGCAGGATATGTTTTGCCTCCAGCAGATAGTATCAAAAATTCACTACCGAACTTAATTTCACAATTTTTATTGTTTTGTCCAATATTTTTTGTGTCCAATATGAATAAGTTACTTTCCTTTTTAATTCTTATTACTTCAGTGTTTAAAAAAATCTCAACACCTAATCTCTGAATCTCATCTTCAAGCAGAGCGGTTACTGATTTAGCTTGATCCGTAATTGGAAACATTTTACCTATATCTGTTTTTCTTTCGACATACAAAGGAATACCCAAATCAATGAAAAAGTTTTTAATATCTTCAAAGCCAAACTGGTCAAAAATTGATTGTATAAAAAACTTTGGTGCACCATAATAGTACTTAGTAGTATCTTCCGACAGGTTAATATTGGTAATGTTACATCTACCTGCACCACAAACAAGAATTTTTCTGCCCAGTGCAAAAGTTCTATCGATTAAAGCAACCGATCTATTTTTATACTTTCTTTTGAAGGAGATCGATGCCATCATCCCCGCGGCTCCACCTCCAACTATTATCAAATCGAACTTGTTCATAAAAGCTAAACCTAATTTCCTTTTTGCACACTATGCGTTACTTAAAGACCTAAACTACATAAAAGTTTGATACCAAAGTGTTATAAAACCCTAGCATTTAAATCAATCCTATTACACATGGACAAATCAGCTAAAAACTGATATGAAATAGCATGAACTATTTAAAAAAACATAACGTTTAGATATTATCAATCATAAACTAGAATTTTATGTTTAGTAATATAGCTTTTCAATCCCTATGAAGCTTGATGTAGCTAGAGATTTTTTAATCGCTAAGTGTAATGAACATTTGAAACAAAAACCAATAATATATATTTCCACAGATTTGGAGAGAGGTATGGGTTTGACTGAAATTTTGGATTATCACTACAGCCTTTCAGCTAAAAAAAGCATTTATGATCATGTTTGTAAAAATAACTTAAGGACCGATAGCACCTCTTCGTATGAAAGCACTTTTGATTTAATAAAGTCTCATGATTTTAATAAAATTTGCCAAACCTTCAAAAATAACTTTTATCTCAGATTTTTTCAAATTTCAAAAGAAGAAGAAGATTTTTTGAAAAAAAATGACATTAAATATTTAAACAACAACTTTAGTTTATGCATGATTTTTGAAGATAAAGTAAATTTTTCAAAATTATTGAAACAAAATAGCAAGATAAAGCACCCAGATAACATTGTAGTGGATTTATCAGAAGGTATAGAACTTTGTGAACAGCTGATTGTTGAAAAGTTTGGTTTAAATAAGTTACTTTCTTTTCAAAAAAACTCATCATATTCTGGGAAAGGAACACTATTTGGATTTGCATCTGACTTTTTGAAAATTACGCAGTCTTTGGGGAGTCAGTTCGTAAAAGTTTCAGAGTATATAAATGGAATAACTTTTACTATAAACGGGTGTATATACAAAAGTAAAACTTTTGTGGGAGCACCACAAGTTCAAATTACGGGAATCCCCAAAATATCTCCTTCAGAATCAGCTTGTATTGGCAACGACTTTTCAGCAGCTAAAGAAATTTTATCTTCTAATTATCACCTATCCAAAAAATTGTTCAAAACAGTACTTGATGTAGGTAGTCTAATGAAAAAAATGAACTTTAGAGGACTTTTTGGAGTAGATTTAATTTTATTTGATGATGAATTTTACGTAATAGAAGTCAATGCTAGACAAACTGCAAATATCACCTTTGAAAGTCAATTAGAAATATCACAAGGTGTAATACCATTAGAACTAATATCTATTTGTGAATGGCTTGAAATAGATGTAGGGATTGTTCAAGATGAACTTTACTTTCTTGATGGATCACAGTTGTTAATAAAAGCTAATGAAGATGATACCATTGTTAAAAGTAAAATTAAGCCAGGTAAGTATAAAATGAGAGGTGACAGAATAGCATATGAATATTCACTTAAGAAATTAGATTATCAAGATTCAATTGATGTTATTTATATAGACGAAGACAGAGATGTTATATTTAAATGGGAATCAGAGTGTATGAACATTAGTGCATTAAATGGTTTAGGCGTTTTAATAACTTCTAGTGACAAAAATACTAGAGTAAATGGTTTTGAAGAAATGGCAAAAATACAAGTCAAAAACAACTTGGTTGATATTTGTGGTCAAAAAATAAGACTGAAGGACTGGGTATTTAAACTTGCAAAAAGCATCACTGAAATCCTAACTTAGTTTAATTCGTCTAAAGGAAATATAACTTCTCCTGTAAGCTTATCTATTATTTTAATTGCCAGAACTGGACATGACTGAGCACCTTCTAATATCACTTCATCATCATCAAAATTGTTATTTGGATTGTAATTGATGTTTTTTTTGGTATTCTTCAATTCTTTAAGTTTACTTATATTTGGTTCGTCTGAGTTTTCATCTGGTCCACTGTTTATCTTTGCTTTATTTTCTTCGTCCATTAAAAACGTTAAAGGAGCAATCGCAGCACAACTTGCTGCACCTATACAGCGATTTCTATCATATTCAATAATATAGTTTGATTCAGCTGATGTAGCTTGAAATATCCCTGGTTGAATTTCAACGATAATTGTGCCTTTTTTTATGCTTTTAATAATCTCTTGAATGTCAATCATATTCGTATTCCTCCTAACTTAAAGATTGGATTCAAATATTTTGATAAAAGTTTAAGTTCTTCTACCTTCAAAAGTAAACATGATAAATAGTAAACCATAAAAGAACAAAATATAGAAATTACAGTTAAGAATAAAAGATTTAATGTGGTCGAGGTTAGTAGACCGTGTATAAATTTTATATCAACAATGCTACTTGAAAAAATTAACAAACTCAGCGAGACATAGCTAAATATTGATGCTAGAAAAATTCTCAAATACATTCTTGTTTTTAGTTTAAGACTTGACTTTAATAGGCCGTAGGTTATTATAAAAAATTTAAACATTAAAGAAAAGAACACCAAATAAGTCGAGTAAGAAAGTACTAGTGTGAATAATCCATATAATAGACCAAATTCAACAGGTGAATTAATGAACTGTACAGTATAAATAAATAATGGTAAAGTCGCAAAAAAAAGCACAAATGACTTAAATAATTTACTTTTTAACTGATTTGCTGTATTTAATACTAATTTAGCTGATACTATCTTCAAAAAAAGTAGAAAAGGAACAATAATAACAAAATTCAACAGTTGAGAACCTCTACTGTAGTTGTTAACTGACAAATATGTCACGACATTCCATATCTTATAAATCAAGTAAAGTACAGCAAGCATGCAAAAACCGGCTAAAAGCTTCTTTCCGGACTCAATAAATAACTTTTTTATTTCTAAAAGTACTTTTGTTTTGTTAAAGACAATAAATAAAATAAAAAATTCAACAGTGTATGCTATTGACATTGCTAACGCAATGCCTCCGACTGCTGCTCCACTATTTCCTTGAGTAAAAAAGTTTTGAATTGAAAGTTGAGTGCCCGAAATACTATATGAGGTATTATGACTGAATAAGTTAGTAAATCCAATTGATAAAAAAACAGTCAACAATAGTGATACAATAGCAGCAATTAGAGGAGTAAAACTATCTCTAGCTGCATAAAACGCTCGCTGAAAAAACCATTTACCTAAGACAAATATGTGGCCTAAAGAGAACAGTAGCAAAACCCAAGCTATTTGATATGTTCCTTCAAAAGAAAGTTTTGTGTCTGGCAAAATCCCGTATGTTAATCTTACAAATGGTACTCTTAAAACTATAATACAAACAATAAATGGTTTGTATTATAGTTTTAAGA
>RFKV01000018.1 GCA_003694175.1 Candidatus Dojkabacteria bacterium
CAAAAAGTTTAAGTTAAAAATATTTGTATTTAGTTTAGTGATTCTTCTTATTGCACAACCACAAAGATAGATAGACCTGCAAATGTACCTGGTAAATATGGACTTTACCTTGAGGATAAATACATCTATTTCGCTTGTTGATTAAATATAAATTGTGGAGTTTTCTTTACTCTGCCTAAAGAACTCCAATTGCAGAGTTTCGTTTTTTAAGAACCATGCGCGCACACTGTCTAGTGTAATCCAACTTTATAAGTATGATTCATTAGTCTCAACTAAAAACTTAATCCTGTTGTGTGAGAGATATTTTGTATACATTTGAAGTTTTTGAATCCTTATTTTTAAGCAGCACGTAGACCTGCTGATTTGATGCTTCAATCCAAAAGTCAACGATGGTCTCCGTAGCATCGTTATAAAGTATTTGCCTATTCTGGCCATCAGAATCAATTTTCCATAGCTGATCAGCTCCTTCATTATTCAACGCAAAAAACAGCACCTTATTGTTTTTTGAACTTTTCAAGATCTTGATTCCTTCTTCTAGATCAATTTCATTTTCGGTGAACTTGTTTATTTTACCACCCTGCCTTGATTCAATACTAACTGCCTTCTGTACACCCTGAGAGTTTTTTCCAATCAAATATCGCAAGTCCTTTGATATGTATCTAATACTTTTAAATTCTAGTTGTTCAACACTTCCATTTGACATATCAACCCAGAAAACTCTTTCATCATCAAGATAGAATAAGTAGACGTTTCCGTATGACTCAATCTTTTTAATACGACTTAATTGGTTCGTAATGCTACTTGTTATCAGATTGTATAAATCTAAACTAAACTGCCTAAGTTCATTTACCAATCCATATTTGTATACAAATATCTGTGAGTTATTGTTATCCTTACTAAGCAAAAAAACCTCCTCACCTGATTTTGAAAAATCATAATTGGAAATACTATTCGTCACAAGATAAGATCTGGAAGTTTTAAGTTCATATTCTATCAACGCGTCTTTACTCTGAATTAGTAAAGAAGTCGACCCTCTAAGAAATTCAACAAACTGAAGTTCTGGAAATCTAAATGTTGGAGATATTTCAATTACTTTGGACGTATTAACATCAATAACAAAACAGAAATTATGTTTCATTGAAATAAAAAGCACAGCTTGTTTATCGTCTGACAAAATCATTTGTAGATCATCTGCTCCAAGCAATCTACCGATAACATCTTTATCAATCTCTAGTTTAGTTGGCTCCGAAGCAGCAAAATTTAATAAACTCCTATTTAATCTAAGCCTCCATAATGCTTTATCACGCTCATCCTTTGAACTGTTCACTAAGAAATACAAGTCTTCCCCACTTTCACTGATTTGCGCCCTGAAAACATCAGAATCTGTAATCTTAACAACATTAACATTCAATGGTAAAAGCTGTACAAAGATATCAACGACGCTTCCAGGCTTTACATCAATAGTTTTCTTCCATTCCTTGAACCCCCTGGAGTGCACCTTTAGTTCGATAAGACCTGGATTAACCCATTCTATTTTATCAAAATTAACTTTAACTTCCTGATCATTTAAGTAAGCTTTAATGTCCACTTTAGGAACAACATTCAGTCTTAAAACGGAAGTACTAACTACGTTACCTTCAGAATTGATGGTGTTACCTTGTGATGATAATATAGCAAGTGTCAAAATTACGACAAAAAAAATCAAAATCACTGAGGCTAAAAAAGATTTTATAGCTATCTCCTTAATTTTTTGTTTCATACACGTCCTAGTTTATGTATAAGGTATCTAAAAAAATCTCGGAGAGAAGAAAAGAACTTGGAATCTCTCTCGACATTGTATCACATGATACCAAATTAAGTAAGGAATACATAATGTGGGTTGAAGAGCAAAACTTTTCAAATTTTGACAAATTATCTACCGCACTTAACACAATTAAAATACTAGGGGACTATTTAGGTTTAAACGGCTCTAATTTAAGCAAAATAGTCGAAAGAGATATCAAAATGTCTCAGTTAAATAATCATAAGAAAATAATCACCAAAGCAAAAAACTTGTCAAAGAGAAGTCCAAAAAATTTTCATAAAGTCTATTTCAAAAAACTTAAAACGTCTCTAGCAGTTTTTATAAAGATCTTATTTTCCAAATTCTTTATATCTTTTCTAGCTGTGCTCGGTCTAAGTGCATTTTTCGTAAACTTGTTCATCAACAACACAAAACCTCCGGTTATATTTCTCTATGAACCATTTGAAACTTATTTGGAAAACAGTTTATCAACTTCAACAACCGACACCAAAAGAAGGTTCAAGGGTAAATTAGAGGGTATAGGTGAAATCAAAATAAATAATAAAACCATCCCTCAGTTGCCCGGAGGCTTTTTTGAATCAGAAATCTTTCCGCTCAATCAATATGAAAATAGGTTTGTGTTCAAAACTAGAAATATATTTGGGCTAGAAAAGGAGATCATTTTCACTATTTTTAGAACTGATCTATATTCATTGTCTGAAAACAAAAATTTTGTGAGTATAATAACAAATGAATTTGTACGATTTTTAGTTGTTAAAGTTGACAATGAAATAGCATATAA
>RFKV01000019.1 GCA_003694175.1 Candidatus Dojkabacteria bacterium
CTGATATACTACATATGTTATGTTCTGTATTTAAGGTTTTAAAAGTTAGAGTAAGAGACGTATAATGTGTCGGTAGAAAATTAGAAATGATAATTGATTGCAATCATAATTTAAACAGATTAAAGTTAGATTATGGTGGGTTTAGAAACGATAAGTCGTAAAGTTTGTTGTGGGGTGCCTTTTTATAAGTTTTGAAAACTTTAAAATCTTACTTAGACTTTAACTTGTTTTATTTTTTACGTTAACAACATGGACGAAAAAAGGATAGAAGTTATTAAAACAGTGTCAAAGGTGTCATTAGTGGTTTTTTTGATTTTTCTTATTGGTTATGTGGTTTTATATTTAATTTCATTTATTTTTGATGATGGTGGTGGTATTCGGGATGTTGAAATAACAAACGTCTCCTCAAATTCGTTTACAGTAGTATGGGTTACTGACAGACCAGTGCTATCAGAGGTATTAGTGTCTGAGAGCGAAAATTTTCTTGATTTGGTACCAAGGTGGACTAGTGGAGCCAAAAATTATTTTGATGAAAGGGACGTAAGTCAAGAAAATGACGGAAGATACGTTTACAAACAAAACAAGGCAAGGACTCATCACTTTGTAACTATAAGAGATTTGGATCCTGAGAGGGAATACTATTTTAGAATATTGGGTGGACTTAAGGCTTTTAAAATAGATGATAAGTTTAAGGTTAAGACCTTTAAGGAGACTGAGAGCACACAAACGCCATTTCCAGTGATGTCAAGGGCAATAAACTCGGAAGATGAATCTGTATTTTTACAAGATGCGTTTGTAGTTGTCACGGTTTACAAAGAAAACACTATTGGACAAAAGATTGCTACATTTGTTAATAACAATAACGGTGGCTGGACTTTTGATTTGAGAAATGTCAGAAAAGAGGATGGAGAACTTATGGATTGGGGAGTAGAGCCTGATATTTTAGCTGATGTGTACTTTAGATATGCAGATAAAAATAAGGTCAGCAGAAACTTGCTTAAACTCAATCCAACAGGGGTTTTGGAAAATATATTTTACAATTTTGATGTTGGTAATTGAGGGTATATTTCTGTTTGATTATAACTTCACATATAATTAAATTAGATGTTAAATTTATATGTTATGGAAAAGGTAAGCAAAAAAAATACAAAAGTTTTGCTGATGTCATGTCTTTTAGTAAGCATTTACATCCTAATCAGTATAAGCTTTCCTGCAAAGGTTAAGTCTTGTGACTGGTTTGTAAAGAGGAATAATGAGGAGCATTGTAATACGGAACAGAATAAAATGTATAGATGTGAAAATTTCAAAGGACCTGGTACAGGTAATTGGGTTGATACAGGCAGGTCATGCGGAAGCGGTGGAGGTGGTGCAGGTAGTAGTAGAAGTAGTAGTAGTAATAGTAACAATAATAATAGCTCTTCAAATACAGGCAATAACCAGTCAAGAAGCGCTGGTAGTAACAATGTCAATACAGGTGGACAGATTAGTCAAAATAGTCGAAATTGTGCAGATGATCCAAGGACAGCTGTCTACTGTCGTAACCAGCCTGAAGGAAAAAACGTTGGTGGATGTGTTTGTGTTATAACTCAAGGAAATCTTTGTGCATGCATTGTAGGTGGACAGGCAGGGTCGAATAATAATAATAAAAATAATACAAACTCAAACAATAGTGGTTCTAATAGGATCTCTACTAGCACAGGTGCTACTGCAGATAAGAAGTGTAGAGATTCGAATAATGGGATTTTTTATTTAGATAGCGGAGCTGTTATCGGAAGAGGTTTAGGACCTGGAGATCAAGGACGTTTGGATTCAACAAATGGAACCAGATATTATTGCTCAAGAAAAAATAATTGTAATACACTTATTCCTTGTCCGAATAATGATTGTGCATTGATAGCTGAAAATGATTCTAAAGATCAAAATTGTCCATCGATAAAAGGTGATACATCAAGTTGTTCATCAGGTCAAAGGAGGACTACGGGTACCTATAACGAAATATTAGAAATTTGTAATAATGGTGTGTGGGTATTTAATGGATGTAACACTGGTTTTGAGCCTAGTATTAGAAATGGAAGTAATATCTGTGTAAAAACAAGAAGTGGGACTGGTGGTGTTTCACTGTTAAATGAAGTTGGATCTCGAGTAATAAAGCAAGTAAACCAGGCTATTAATCAATCCAATTCTTTTTTTTGTAATGGTAAAAGAGATGGAACATATACTCAAAATCTTTCAAATTCGCCCATGGAGATACTTTATAGTTGTAGTAATGGAAAAGTAAGTGTCATTAACGTTGGTTGTCCTCCAGGATATTACTACGATAGGGAATCAAGAATGTGTAAAGCTATAAGTTATACGCATAATGATACACAAACTACTAGTAGTTACTGGGCTCAGTCGACCGAATGTAGATATCCGTATCAAATGATTATTAACCAAAGCTCTGGTTATGGTGAACTTGCACGATGTGTTCCGCAAAAAGGTGAAGGACAATTTGAAATTGTTTCTCTAAAGTCAGCAACAGGGAACCTATATTGTCCTAGAGGTTACTTACCTACATTGTATGATAATAACAGAATAAGATGTAGTTGTATACCTGGAGCAAGTATGATAACAGATAGGGGTACATATGCTACATGTAATGATAAATCTGAAGTATATGTTGAAAATGGTTGTGCGGCTGGTTATGTTTATAACAATCATACGCAAACATGTGTTAAAGCAAACACGCAGAATGAATCAGTAGCTCTGCAATCTTATAGTCAATGTAACCAAAACCAACTTGGTCAGCGTGTTGAGATAAATAATCGAGTACACACGTGCCAATATGATGATGGTGAACAGAGTCAGCCAGTTTTTGTCCCACAGTTTTGTGCACCCGGATACATACTTAGTCAAGATCAAGATGAAACTGGATGTGAACCTTTTGATGTATTTGCTCTACCAGAGTTAAATATACGCCAAAATAATTCCGGTTTTATAGACCCAATGCGAACTAATGCGACGACCATTGAGTTTGATGGAAGTAAAAGAATAAATGCAATGAAAAAAAATTTGAATAACAGTATTAGAGTTGAACACGATAAAGTGCTTAGTTCTTTGTTATTCAAAACAGCTTATGCGCAGGAAGCACCCCCAAGGCCGGAATTGATTGATATTAACGCACTTAATAGAGGGGAGTACATCATCAAATTACAAGGTTTTGAAGATGCAAATGTTATTGTTGAAGATGATGTTGTAAAGCTTTTATTTTATGTTGATGTGAATTCAAATGGCGTTCAAGACCCAGATGAGCCACTGTTCGATTTGGATGGATTAGAATTTCAAGTATCTAAAGTTAAGTCATATGAAAAAATAGGCTTGAAATCAGGTTGGAACTTGGTTGGATTTCCATTATTTGGAACAGATGTTAAAAAAGCATCAGATCTTGTTAAATTGATAAATAGCTCTGGAGGTAGAGCAACGCAAATAAGCAAATATGACAATGGTAATTGGATACACTTTGTAGATGCGAACTTAACAAATGGTGAGTCTATTCAGTTTGGTGCAGATTTCAACCTTATACCTGGCCAGTCTTACTTTGTTTACTCTCAAATTGATTCTGATTTTATCCTTAAAGGAAATGAATACCTAGAGAATCCACCACTTAACATACAAAAGGGATGGAATATGGTTGGTTTTCCTGGTCCTTTGGTTTTAACCTCTAACTCATTTTTGCAAAGATGTAGTGCACTCTTACCTGAGTGTAAAGCGATTTCAAGATACGTAAATGGTAATTTTGATACCGTTTATTATGAGGATAACATATTTTTTGGTAATGAATTTTTAATAGATAAAACTAGTGGATATTTTGTTTTAAACAAGGGTGAGAGGAAAGTTATAAAATTATAGAGAGATATGTTTGTAATCTGTTTAAAGTAAATACTAAAG
>RFKV01000020.1 GCA_003694175.1 Candidatus Dojkabacteria bacterium
ATTCCAGATAATGACACACAAAAATTTTTAGATACAAGGGTTGGAGATGCTGAAATTATACATATACAAAACTCTCATCTTCTTGACTCCGAGATATCCTACATTCAAAGCATATCTCACTGTCATGTTTATCCATCTCGATGCGAAGGGTTTTGTTTGCCTGCGATAGAATCGATGGCTCATGGTAAATTAACTATTGCAACCAGATATTCGGGATTTTTAGATTTTTGCAATGATGAAAATTCGATTTTGATAGATTATGCGATCCAAAGTGCTGTGGATTCGGAATTTGTGTTTCCAGGAAGTAAATGGGCTGAGCCAGACGTTAATGATTTAGCACAAAAAATGAGATTTATATACGATTCCTTTCAAACAGGTAAGTTTAAAGAAAATTTTTCAAGATTGATGAAATCGGCTTTTGAAACAGCAAAACAATTTTCCTGGGATAATATTGCAGAAAGATTACTGAAAATACTAAAATCAGCAGCTGGAATTGATAAGCTAAAGTCAAGAAGATTTGTAAAAATAACCCCTTATAATGATCAAACAGGTATAGCTGAATATTCAAAACAAATTGTCACAGGAATTAAAAATTCTTTTGAGAAGTGTTGGGTTTTTGCCAATGACGATTCAAATACAAAAAATCTCGAAGACGAAGATTATGTCGTGAGAAACTGGACTTGTGGGGAGAAAAGTTTCAGCAGGGTTTTGGATTTTATTACAGACAATAACGTGGATACAGTCCATATACAGTTTCATTCTTCGACATTTTTTTCAGAGGATTCACTTTCAAAACTTATTAAATGTTTAAAAGAACAAAATATAAAAGTATTTTTAACATTACATTCGGTTGTTGGAAAAAATTTTGACCATATTAAAAACATAGAGAGTTTAAATCTTTGTGATAAGGTTTTAGTAACTTCAAAATCAGACTTGCACTATGCACGAAAATACATATCCAATGTTGTCTATGCACCTCTTTTTGTGGACTTAGTACTTCCATATCCAAAACCATGGATTAAAAGACAGCTTGGGCTTGATGAGAATGAGACTTTAATATCAACCCATGGATTACTTAATACTAATAAATCTGTGATGCAGATAATAGAAGGTTTTCAAATATTTCTACAAGACTATCCTAATTCTAAGCTGGTACTGCTTAATGCTGTCTCATTAGATAACTATGCTTCCACTAGTCTTTTCAATCAAATAAAGTCATATTTAAAAGAAAAAACATTGGATCATAAAGTACTTTTTATTTCAGATTTTTTAGATGTGAATGTTGTTAACAAGATTTTGAACGCCTCAGACATTTATGTGCTAGCCTACACAGACGTCGGTGAGTCTGGCAGTGCAGCAGTTAAGAAGGGTCTTCAAAACGAAGTGGTAACGGTTGTGACTGACATTAAACAGTTTGATGAATACAAAGATGAGGTAATTAAGATACCAGATAATAATCCAGAAACTATTGCAACAATTCTAAAAAAACTTAAATCAAGTCCCGACATATACAAAAGCCAATTACAAAAAATAAAAGAATACAACAAAAAAAGAAATATTGTTAACGTTCAAGTCGATCATTTGGTTTTGTATTTATAAAGCTGAGTTTTACTTTGTTTAGTTTTAGACTAATAAGAATAGGTTTAATCTATATTCAATAGACAGCAATAATTAAGTAATTACTCTGTTTTGCAAGTGCATGCTCAGTGAATACTTTCTGATACACCAATGAGAAGTATCCTTCGAGTTTGTTGTTGATAACACAAGTTCATCTAAAAGTTCACTATAGAAGTTCTAGCTAGAATTTTTGGGATCTTGAGTTTGTAACTACTTTAAGTGTTTATCATGTCGCTTTAAGAAAATATTGTAATGTTTAAATTAAAATCTTTCCGGGTGTTTGATTCTTAAAACTAGTTTAAAGTGAATGAGTAATGAGTAAAGTGTAAGGCTTTCATCAAAGTGATAGCTTGAAATCTTATCTAAATTTCAATATCCTACAGATAGATCTGCAAACTATCCTGTGAAAACTTTCTTTTATTTTCTAATATTTCTTGTAATTCTGGTCCTTTGTGGATCATGGTCTCCTTGGGTGCATTTTAATTTAGACTTTGGCACTGTTTTAGGGCTTAACAAGCCTGAAAATATTTCTGGATTACAGGTCTATTCGTTGAACGGTAGTATAGATGTCTTTGTGGATGACGTAAAAATAGGAAAAGCAACTAAGGACTCACCTTTAATATATGATAGGATAGTACCAGGTAAAAGGAGAATTAAATTGATAAGATCGGATCTCCCAACAGGATTAAAGTATTGGGTTTACTCAAATACGGTTGAGTTTATTAGGTCCACATCGGTAGTTGTTTCTTTCAATCTAGGTCCGACAGAACGGGTTTCTGAGGGACAACTTATCTATACAGTACCCAAAAAAGATCCAAATGCCAACAACAAAGTAAGATTAAACTTTAAGTTTGAGGGCTTTTCAGTGAGCATTGATGGGTCACCTTTTTTAGATGTGAGCTCAAATTTTTTCGAAACAGTATTCAACACAAACACTCAAAAAAGATTCAGAGTAACCAAGTTAGGTTATGAGCCAATAGAGTTTGTTTTGCTACCATCAACTCAGGAAGAGCGCTCAAAGTTAGATAATTTTGACTTAGTCGTTGACATTATTCTAATGCAAAAGATTTTGCCAGTTGAAAACCTATGATACCCGATAAATATCTAATAAAAAATACAGTTAAGTATGTTACGTCTGTAATAGTTGGGGGTACGTCCAAGCTTGGGCTGGAAATTATCGATTCTCTTTTAGAGCAAGGTGGATATGTGATTGTAGTAGATGTCTATTCAAGTGAAAACATAACTAAACTAGATCAGTTTGGAAAAGATGCACTGATTTCGTTTGTGGACTATGCGAACATAACTTATCTTGAAGAAGAAATTAGAAGACTCGACTATGTTTTTTATTTAGCCCATGAGTCAAGAGATGTTGGTGCACAAGTTTCTTCTCAGCAATTTCTCTCATTTTCAAACTACCTCGACACAACACTTAGTTTGGCAGTTAGATTTGATGCTAAGTTTATCCTAACAACTTCGGTTAGGGCTCACCAGATGAACATAAGTCTCTCTCCACAAGAAGCAAATTTTAGTCTAGTATCTGAGTCACAATTGCATAGTGTTTACACGGAGAGAGAAATTCAAAGGTATGCAGAAAGTTTAACCATAGAGTATTATACGAAAAAAAAGTTAGATGCAAGGATAGTAAGACTTGGAGAAATAATTGGGGACGGAATTGATTTTTTGTCAAATACCCCATTTGTAGAGATGATTTTATCTGTAGTGAAAGATAATGTTATAGTTCTTAAAAAAGATGGACTTGAAACCGAGTTTTTGGTACACATTCTAGATGCATCATATGGAATCATTAAAGCTTTGTTTTCCCAAAGCACGGCTGGAAAGATTTATACGATTGCCTATGAACACGCATATACACATCTATCACTGGCCTACAAAATACAAGACGTTAATCCTGATCTTAAAGAAATAATTTTTACGCAAGAAAAAGACAATCTCCCGTCTTTGAAGTTATATAAGCCAGCTCCAAACTTAAGTACTATTGGTTGGCTTGCAAGAGTACCAATTGAGAGGGCTATAAAACAATCACTTGCGGCAGCGAAGATATTCTTACTTGAAACAGAAAAAACTTTTAACGAACCCACTAGTGATGAGAATAAGAAAAAAAGCAATCCCAAGCTACAAAAATTTTTTGCACTAGTTAAAAAGAGTGAGGAGGTAGAAAACTTTTCTGATGACCATCAAAATACCATCACAGAATTAATAAAACAAAGAAAAAAACAAGAAGAACTTAAAAAAGCAGAACTTTCGCTAGCATCTGAAAGAATAAAAAAAGCAAAAAAAATCAAAAACTACACAGCAGCAGAAAAGTTTCAGCATTTTTTATGGGATATTTCTTTGAGTATTGCTTCAAAACTTAAGTTTCTTAAAAACAAGTCTCCTGCACAGATAATATTTATAACAGCGGCAACAATTACATTTTTGTTTTTTTACGTTTTTCTAATAGGTCCAATGATTGCCATTACGCGTAATGTAGTAATGTTAGAAACATCTGTGAGTCGAGTATTTGAGGAGGTGAATTCTAACAATTTAAGAGAGGCAAGTTTTGAACTAGACGTTATCGAGGCTTTGGTAAAAGAATTATTAAATTTAGTTGATTATCTATCCTGGTTTTTTGATTTAGTAGGACTCAAAAATCAAAAGATTCAAGTCGTCAACACACTAAGTTGGTCTGAGCTGTATTTACAGATAGCAAGAAAAATTATTATACAATTCATAAGTTTTCAAAACTTACTTGAGCTTCAGGAAGACAATCTTATTTTAACTTCAGGGTCAGATAGTTTCCTC
Organism: Candidatus Dojkabacteria bacterium; assembly: GCA_003694175.1. Taxonomy (GTDB): domain Bacteria; phylum Patescibacteriota; class Dojkabacteria; order J137; family J137; genus J137. Next base: position 4,420 of record RFKV01000020.1, read on the forward strand.
AAAGTGACTAGTGCAGGAAATAACTTGACCAATAAGATTGATGAATTAGAAGCTTTGAATACTGACTTAGAAGATTCTAAAAAATTATTAGAATCAGTCTTAAGGGAGCTTTCTAAACTTGATTTTACGGTACCCATCGTGGGAGATTATCTATACCAAAAGTATCTTTCCTTGCAAAAAATTACCAAAGAACACTTAAAGTTTTTAGATACAAGGTTTGTGACTGATTTATTGTCCTCTGGAACTGAGAAAAACTTTGCAATTCTGATTGTTGACAATACCAGGCCAAAACCAAGAATTGGAGATTTGGCAGGTTTAGTGCTTTTAACTGTTAAATCAGGCTCAATTACAAGCATCATATCCAAGCCTTATGAAGAGATTAATTTTGATTTAAGTACGTTGCAGGATGAAACGGTTAAAACTGTGAATTTAACTAGGTTCACACAAAAGGCAAAATCTCAGATAACTTTTGCCGATTTAATGAGTGACATTACCCCGAATTTCCAAACAACAGTTGGAGATATACTCGAGTCCACCTTTGGTAAAAAAATTGACTCCATAGTTATAATGAGTCTAACTTCTCTATTAAGCATTTCAAAGGATCTAAATAGTAAGGTGTCAATTTCGGGAATTGAAGTAAATGCTCTTTCTGACATTGTTGCACTTCAGGATACAAATAGATCTCTGGTGTCTAGAAATAAAGCAATTATGGAATTTGCATCTAGACTTCTTGAATACCTTCATTTTGAGGCGCTTAGAAAAGATCTGGATGGAGTTAGATCATTTGTAAGTTCTTTAGAATCAGATAACGTTGAATTAATAAATTTTAAGTACAGAGATATTCTGACAGAAAAGGTTTATGAGTATGTTGATTTTGCTAAATTTAATAATTTTTTGTCTATTTACCTAAATACTGAAGACCCGTTGCTGAGCGCTTCTGACCGTGTTCCTCAATTATCTTTGTCTGTAAGTTCGTCATTTGATACCAATTTAAAAGAAAGTACAAGTATATTAATCAGGTTGCCAAATTTAGGACTAAGTAGTGAACTTTCGATTTGCTACCCGGCAAGTATATTGAATGCTGATTTTCAGGTGTTAGATGTCCCTGCCTCAAGAGTAGTAGTTAATTCTTATGATGATATAAAGTGTACTGTATTGAAGATACTTAACGAGTTAGTCGTAAATCTAAAATTTCAAAAACAAAATTTTTTGGTCTCGCAGGGTCCGATTAACTTTAGCTACCTAATAAACAAAAGTCCAGGTCTACTTCAAAATCTTGATATTGACATACAGTTTGATGATTCGTTCAAAGTTTTACTAAACGGTGAAACACTTTTTGGTAATAAGTTCATAAGAACTTATGAAATGTTATCTGATAATTTATTTAACTTAAATGTATCTAAAAACTAGATTGATTATATATATGGTTTTGGTATAATACCAAGTGCTTTATTTGTGATTGATATTTATGGCGAGACCAAAGAAAAAACAGAGCTCTTCCGATGGTAAGCTTCAGCTGACTAAGGCAGCCTACGAGGAGCTGCAGAGGGAGCTTAAAGAAAGGATTGAAGTTACAAGAGTTGAAATTGCCAACGAACTTGCTGTTGCAAGAGAGTTAGGTGACTTGAGTGAGAATCACGCATATCAAGTTGTCATGGAAAAAAAAGAGTTGAATGAGAATAGAATATTGGAATTGGAAAGTATTCTGGCTATAGCAGAAGTTGTAGAAGACACGACATATGACAACATTGTAAGTATCGGTGACACTGTGGAGTTGCAAAACGTGTCTACAGATGAACGAAGGATTGTACAACTCATTGGTACTGAGGAAACAATGGCATCTGACTCTGCTCAAGGGAGAATTTCTGTAGACTCTCCTGTGGGATCGGCAATTTTAGGAGCAAAGGTTGGAGATTTGGTGAGGGTAGTTTTGCCAAAAAAAACAGTAGAATACAAAATATTAAGGATATTGTGACATTTCTCAGGTTAAGCCAAACTGTTCTTTTCAAACGTAGGTTTCGTTAATTGGTGTCGTCTAGAAGTTTTTGCTCGCGGATACTCTCCTGAAAAGTTTTGAAGCTAAATTCAGTCAAACTTCGTTTATTTGAACGCTTTAGGCATTTAGTCCGGTTTACGAATAAAAGATATAAGAGAATTTTCTTAAAGCATTATCTTTTAACAGGCGGCTACAGCACGTATTGTTGAACACCTGATGCTATTTTAGATTACTTAAATATTGTCTCACTATTTTTTTAGGAGAAAGCAAGAGTAAAAAAGTTAGATATATTATGGGTTTTCAGCAACGCTTGCTCTTTATAGACCGGTATAACAAAGTTCGCTAAACCAAAGTGTTGGATATAAAAATATCCAGCCACTAGAATTTAGATATAAAAATCAAACATTGCAAGAACTAGCATAAATGTAGGCTTAGCAACTCAGGTAAAATTTAATATGTGATAAAATCCATTTAGTTAGCCAAATTGTGATGTACGAGCCAGTTATAGGGTTGGAAATACACATTCAGGTCTCCACAAGGTCAAAAATGTTTTGTCGTTGCCCTAACGATTATTTTGAACAAGAACCAAATAGCTTTACTTGCCCTGTGTGTTTAGGTTTACCTGGTGCTCTTCCAGTTCCAAACTTTGAAGCCTTTAAAAAAGCAGTTAAGCTAGCATTAGCTTTAAACTGTAATATAAACAATGTTACTAAATTTGATAGAAAGAACTATTTTTATCCAGATCTACCAAAAGGCTACCAAATTTCACAGTTCGATAAACCTATTGGATATGATGGGTACGTTGATATTGAAGTTGAGGGGGATTTAAGAAGAATTAGAATTCAGAGATTGCATTTGGAGGAGGACACCGCTAAGTCACTACATGTTGATAATCTAACTTTAATTGATTTTAACAAGTCTGGCGTACCCTTGATTGAGATAGTTACTATGCCGGATTTTGTGTCAAAGGATGAGGTTATAGCTTTTGCTAAGCGATTGAGACAGATAGTGAGGTACACTCAAGTTTCGGAAGCTGAGATGCAAAAAGGTCAGATGAGGTATGAGGTTAACATTTCAGTACGCAAGCCTGAACAATCTGGAAGCCACGTTTTACCTGACTATAAAGTGGAAATAAAAAATATTGGGTCTATATCAGTTTTGGAAAAGGTTGTAACTCTGGAGTTTCAAAGACAAGTTGATATTCTGTCTAGAGGGGGGAATATAACAAGACATACTAGAGGTTTAAAAAATATGTCGGGAGAAACGATATTTCAAAGGCCAAAAGAGGTTGCGGATGATTACAGGTACTTCCCTGAACCAGACATACCTCCGATACATATATCATCGGACTTCATTGAAGATATTAGGAGAACCATTCCAATACTTCCCGCACAAAAAAAATACTTCTACACACAAATTGGCATGGAGCAAGAACAGGCGGATTTTTTTGTTGAAGAGATGGAAAAGTCTGTATGGATTGACAGTTATATTGAGCTTGTTTTGATAGGTAAGGGCTTAAAGCTTGACTTTTCGAATGAACTTATAAGAAAGATAAAGAATTTTGTAAGTCAGTCAGGGTTCAACCAGATAAAGGAAGGAGTTAAGTGGTTTATAGGCGACATTTCAGGTTTAATGGAAAAGAAAAAAATACCTCTGAATGATTTAAGTTTTACTCAACAAGATTTGCTGGACTTAACTCAGCTAATTAAAGATTTAAAGATAACCGGAACTATTGCAAAAATAGTAATAGAAGAAAAAATAGTTAATAAAGAATTTAGAGGGTTTTCTATTTCGGAAGTTGTTGACAAACTAGGATTATGGCCATCTGAAGATGTGGAGCAACTTGAGTCGTGGGTGATGAGTTGTATTGAAGAAAACCAAGATATTGTTAAGTCTATAGCAAGAAACCCAAATGCCATAAAAGCACTGGTGGGTAAAGTAATGAGGGCTTCTTCGGGTAGGGCTAATCCGATTAAAGCAGAAAAAATCATCAGAGACAAGTTAGGTTTATGAGAGAAAAAAGAAGATTTGGTGTAAATAAAAAACGAATAGTTAACATAGTTATACCTGAGGACCTATACAATAACAAAGAAAAATCAAAAGAGCCGCATCTTCATGGTGAAAACGATGATCTTAGTGTTAGTAATGATGTAGCTTCATTGCCAAGGAGACTCAGAAGGTTTAAGATCTCCCGGACAGATATCTTACATAATGGACAAGTAAAAAAGCACATTTTTAACTTTAAAAGAAAGGTATTATTAGTCTTTACGTTGATTTTGCCTCTCTCCTTTCTTCTTTTGGTTACACTTATGATCAATAGCTTTTATGGTTCATATGAACGTCTTACAGGTAATGCCGCATATTTAAAGGATCTCTCAGCAAGATTAATTGATGATGTTAAAGATAAGGACATATCAAGTCTGGATGATTACATGAATGCAATACAAGAGTCTCTTAAAGAGACAAAACATGAGTTAGACAACTACAGTTTCTTCAAAAACTTCCAATTTTTAGGAGGATACTATAAAAATCTTTCAACTTTACAAGAGATTTTAGATCAGATTGTTAAAATAATTGATCTGACGGTACCAAGTTTAAAGGTGATATTACAAGAGTCTGGTTTTAAACTTGAAAATTCTGATGAAGCTTTAGAAGGTAACCAGAACGATTCAATGAGTGCAATGCAGAAGATATTGAAAAATTTACCGAAATATTTGGATTTGTATAAACAACTTGAACCAGAGATATACCTTTTACTAAGCAAAATCAAACAAATAGATGGAAAGTATTTACCAAACATTTCTAATTTTGATTTTGAGGAAATACTGTTTGGGGTTAGTAAAGTTGAAGAAAAATATCCAGAAATATCCGAAAGCCTTATTAGTTTCATTTCTAATATTCCTGAGCTTATAGGTTTTGGGAAACGGGTTAGTTATTTGTTAGTTTTGCAAAACGAAACTGAACTTAGGGGATCAGGGGGATTGATAACTGCCTATGGAGTTGTAACTCTAGAAAATGGGGAGGTCGTAGGTGACATAAACTTAACAGATACTTGGGTTCTTGAGAATTATGTATCTACTACACTTGGCATTGACGTAGGATACAGAAACTTTGGGGGGCAAAATCACTTAATGTATGGTTCGTCCTACTTAAGAAGTTGGTCTTGCGGTTCTTCATATATGAGGGCTCAAGACTCAGGCATATATCCCGATCTTTATATAAGTACAATGATGTTTAAGGATTATTATGATATTGCATCAAAGTACAATCCGAAAGATTATCCTAAATATGATCACATAATCATTGTAAATTACACGTTCAGTGAAAATTTAATGGGATTAATTCAGCCTTTAGTAGTTGAACCTTATGGTGTTGTGACTGCGGAAACCTTATATGACTTCATAAAGGCTGAAACTGATAATTTCAGTAAATACGGCTTTTTTGGCAGAGATAGGAAACGGATACTTAGCGAAATCTCTGAAGAATTAAAAAAGAAGTTGTTTAGTTTGTCAACTGAAGATGTTTTAAAGTTAATTAAGATGGTTTTACATTCCTTTAAGGCAAAAGATATTTCTTTATCGAGCACAAATGAGGTTATTCAGACATTTTTTGATGGTTATGGACTGACTGCTCGGGTTCCTACAAATTTACCCTTTGACTATTTTCATTTTAATGAAGCACAAAATTGTGCTCTTAAATTAAATAAGTGGATAAGAAATTCAGTTTCGCAGGAAATCAGTATTGACGATCAATCAGGTGCGATCAGTAAAACTGTAGAAGTCAATTGGGTTAATGAAAAGGTTTATGAAAATTCAATAAAGGAGCAGTATGACATCACAGGAAGGTATACATACAGGGCGTGGGTTCGTTTTTTCTTCCCAGAGGGTTCATCAAAAATTCGGACAAATGCTTTCGAGAAGTCAGGTTATACATTATTTAGGCCACAATTTTATGTAGATAAAAAAATGAACTATCAGACTATAGATGGGGTGATAGAGTTTGATCACAGAAGGTTATCTGAGAAAGTTCCACCTCCAAGGCATAGCCTTTCAGCATCTTGGGTATTGCCAGATAGTCTAAACTTTAACAAAAGTAAAGAGTATAAAATGCTCATCCAAAAACACCCAGGTAAGTCTTGGGGAGAGGTCCAAACAATAAAAATAAATCACAAGGAAAACGTTTACATCACGACTTTCGTATTGGATCAGGATAAATTAGTGACATATAGGGATGGTTTGATAATTGTAGAGAACTACCACACTAAGTTGAATTTATTTCAGGAGCTTATAGATAACATTTTCTCTGGATAAAATGAAAAGAATAGTTATTGACTTGACATTTATATACGATCGAAAAGCCTCTGGTGGTACCCTTCACTATGGTAAGAATTTAATAAAAAAGCTACTAGATATATTGGTGGACAATGAATCTGTAGAAGTTTTTTTGTTAGGTTTTAAAACTTTGACTTTGAATATGTTTGACCTTGGTTTTACGAATTTGGAATTGCAAGCACTTTCTATGAAAAAAGATCTGAGATTTGTAAGTTTAGGCATCAGCCCGGCAAAAGTACCTAACAAAAAAGTATCGAATATGATTGACAAAGCAATAAAGTCATTAGATCCTGATCTGTTTTTCACAATTAATACTAAAAATAAATTACCGGGTCAAAACAATCCTAGATTGAAGAAAGTAATTTCAGTGTTGGATTTGTTTCCCTTAGTTACCAGGTATTCAAAGGTGTTGAGACCGACAATTTTTTTTAAGAATGGTGTCAAGGAAAGCTTATTAACAGCTGATATTATTTTTTTACCTTCTGAACAAGTAAAAAGAACGGCAACGAGCATTTTTAACTACGAAAACAAGTTTGTTGTTTGTAATCCAGGAGTTGATCCGAAATTCTTCTTCGAAAAAGAAAATTTCCCCGACGAAAGAAAAATATATATTCAAAACGTATATAACCTACCTGAAAGATATTACTTTTTCAATAACTCTCTTTCAGTTAAAGAAGACAGATCTGCATTAAAAAAATTTTTAGAAATGGTTGCAGTGTATAAAAAAATTCACACATCACTTCCAGAAAAGCTTGTGATTGTGGGAAGAGAATTTAAAAAGAGTGTTGACGGAAAAATAACTCCTAAAACAGAAGGTGCAGAGATATTTGTCAAAGAAGTAAAAAAGTTGGGTCTTTTGGATATGTTGATAACAACGGACAGTGTGAGTGACGAGATTTACAATGACTTATTGTATTTTTCCACAGCAGTCTTTTCACTCAGCTCTCCTTTTAAATTTAATAATGTGATATTACAATCAATGGCAGCAAAGGTGCCAATAATTACTAATCTTGTTGATCAAAGCGTGGATATAACAGAAGGAAATAGTTTTGCCTACATTGATTTTAAGAGAAGTGATTTCGACTGGAAAGGTTTCTTTAGCGATCTTGGAGAGTTATTGTCAAATGTTGATGACAATCCAAAAATACACAATGCGAGAAATATTGCTCGAAAATTTAATTGGAACGCGACCGCAGGGATAATTTGGGATCAAATAAAACAGTTACTTGACATAACAAGTCGTAGTGAATATATTTGACTATAGTTATATTTATGGCTATGTTCGAAAATCTTGACCCGAAAATAAGAGAGTATGGTACTTTTAGTTTCATAGTTGCAGTAATTATATCACTGTTTATCAACTTTACTTTGGTAGAAACCCTAAAGGGTAGTTTTGCGTATGGTTTTCCACTAAATCTAGCTACAACTTCGGGAATTGGTAACTTTCTTGCGAGAGTTGTAAATTCTTTAGTGATGGGAGCTTTTTTAACGGTACCAACCTACTACCTTATCATGAAGTACTTAGTTAGGGGCGGTAGATAAAAACAAAACAAAAAGAATTACTCCTACTATAACTCTATACCAGCCAAATATAGACAGGTCCTTTTTTTTAACGTATTTCATCAAGAAGTCTATAGCCAAGTAGCCTGTCAAGAAAGAGCTGATGATGCCAATAACCACAATTATTACATTTAAATTTTGGTTTGTTTGCCTTATGATATTTAAAACTCCTAAAGCACTTGTTAATATAGATATTGGAATACTCATCAAGAAAGTAAATTCAGTTATTGCTACTCTACTCAACCCCACACCTTGACCTGTAATCAGGGTAATGCCTGATCTCGAAATTCCCCTGATAAAAGATATGGTTTGAGATATCCCAATAATCAGTGCTTTTTTCCTTGTGACTTCTTCGATCCTTAATTTATTTTTTTTGAATATTTTCTTTTCCAACAGGAATATTATGCCCACCAAAATCATTGGTATTGATGTCACCAAGTAAATATTATGAGAATCACCTACAACTGTATCATAGAAAGTTTCAAGGGGCCTATTCACCACTAAACCAAGTAAAATAGCTGGTATGGTGGCAATTATTACATTGAACACTACATTCACATCTTGCTTTTCGACAAATTTCATTTTTCTTTTGCGTATGAACTTGACGAGGGAGGTTGAATACTTTTGAATTTTTTTACGAAAGTAAATTAAAAGTGCAAATAGTGTCCCGATTTGTACGGACAAAATAAAAGCAGTTGGTGGAGTTTTTATTCCGAGTAAATAAGATAAAAAGTAAAGATGTCCTGAGCTTGAGACTGGAATAAACTCTGTAAGCCCTTGTATACTGCCCAAGATAAAGGATTCAAAAATGTCCATGTTACATAATTAACGTTTGCAATTATATCAATAATATAGATATGAATCGTAGAACAGAGATTTAGGTTTAATTTTTAGTTCTACAATTTATTGGTGCCAGCTTCGTGATGCTTTGATAAATCGCATTTATTTTAAAATGACTCATGCTTATTTGTTCTTCTCATCCTCAAGTTATTTGTAAACCTTTAAAATTATTAAAATACCAAGATTTTAAACACTAACTAGAAAAATATAATTTAGAATGTCTGTATTATAATGCCAACCGGTAAGTGAGGCTACATTATGACTTATTTTCAGGTGTTGGGTTTTTTGTTAAGGTATACTAGAGTGTAGTTCTAAATTTTGAATTTATGCGCATAGGAAGTGAGAATATTTCTTTGTTAAGAAGATTTGGACTGAACAAAGTGATCTTTTACCTTACTATGTCAGATGTTTTTACATGGGGTTTGTACATGGTTCTTAACTCTTTTATTGGTCTGTACTTAGCTCACAAATTTGGAGGTCAGGCGATAGAGGTAGTAGGAATTGGTGTTGCAATGTTTAATTTTTCTAAAGGTTTTTTTCAGATACCTATAGGTTTATTAACTGACAAGATTGAAAAGGATAGAGATGATATCTTTGTTTTATGTGTAGGTAATATCATGATGGGATTGCCCTATATACTTCTGCCGTTTATTACCACTCCCGTCTTTTATTATGTCGCTATGTTTCTGGTAGGCTTAGGAGCATCTATGAACTTAGTAAATTGGAGAAAAATATTTGCAAAGAATTTGGTAAAGGATAAAGAAGGGTTTAACTACGCTGTATATGACACGACAATGAGTGCTTCAATGGTCTTTTTTGGTTTGATTTTAGGATATGCATTTTCTTTAGGAGAAAAATGGTTTGACCTAATAATGTTTTTAATTGGTATTGGGATTATCTCAAGTGGTTTTTGGGTAGTATTGATATACTTTAACAGAAGTAAAAAGTGATTGATTTGGATGTCAACAAAACACTTAAAAGCAGAATTCGAAAACTAAACTCCTCAAATCCAAGAATTGGGGATTGTGTGATATATGTAATGTCCCGGGAGCAGAGATTTCATGACAACTACGCTTTGCTTGCCGCTTTAACTCACGCTAAATCGTTAAATTGCAAGCCTGTGGTCGTTTTTAATCTATATCCTGACGTTAAAAACAGATCGAAAGAACAGTTGTATTGGATGTTAGAAGGTCTTAAAGAGGTTGAGATTGAATTAAAAAAAATAGGTGTTGAATTCCAACTAAATCAAATAGAAAAAGGTTTTCAAAAGTCTGTTCAAATTAAACAATACATTGACAGACTAAATCCTTCAGCAGTCTATCTAGATTTTAATTCTTTAAAAGGTTCTAGAAGTCTAAATCGTAAGTTGGCTTCTATACTTCAAATTCCAGTTTATGAAGTTGATGGAAGAAACATAGTTCCTGCTTGGATATCAAGTCAGAAAGAAGAGTACCAGGCGGCAACTTTTAGACCAAAGATATTTGGATTTTTACATTTATACTTAGTTGATGATTTTAAATTAGGGTATCCAGTTTTTGATGAAAGAGTAATTCACACGGTGAATTGGGATGAGGCGTTCAGTTTTGTAGCACAACACTATCCCTCTAGACCTCAGACTCTTCCTAACTCAGGATTTTCCAGTGCAAAACTTATGTTAAACGACTTTTTGGAGAATCGTTTAACTAATTATTCAAAAGAAAGAAATAATCCAAATGAAGCCGCCCAATCAGGCCTAAGTCCTTACTTGCATTACGGACAAATAAGCTCTTTAAGAGTTTCGCTTAGTATAATTAGTTTTCTTAAAGAAAAAGGACTTGAGGTTTTTTTTGATCCTAGTAGGAATAAGGCAAGACGAGCTACCGAGGGTTTACCCGATCTAGTACAGTCGGCTGAGGCGTTTCTGGAAGAGCTAATTGTGCGTAGGGAAATTTCTGAAAATTTTTGTTTTTATAATAAAAACTATGACAACTATCTGGCTGCGAAAGATTGGGCTAAAGCATCAATCGAAAAGCATAAGTTAGATAGTAGACAGTATCTATACTCCTTCGAAGAGTTTGAAAATGCTCAAACACACGATGAGGCATGGAACGCGGCTCAGGTTCAAATGAAAAAAGTTGGAAAAATGCATGGGTACATGAGGATGTATTGGGCTAAGAAAATTTTAGAATGGACACCAAATGTCCAGACGGCACTAGAATATGCGATCAAACTCAATGATATGTATGAGCTTGATGGCAAAGATCCCAACGGATATGCTGGAATTGCTTGGAGTATTTTGGGGATACATGATAGACCGTGGTTTGAGAGAGAAATATATGGAAATATTCGGTACATGAATTTTGAAGGTTTAAAGAAAAAATTTGACGTTGATAAATACATAAGGATGGTAAAGGAATTGTAGGTTTATAAAAATACACGAAATTTGGCTTGAGAGGTTGTGTTGTACCGAGGCGTTTAGTTAGATTTTAGGATCTAAACTAAATAAATAAGTTCTGTTAAATTTCTTCTTGATAATAAAATTACAGAACCAAATTGGCTTATTTTGTTTTAGAAATAATTTTGTTAAATAGCTTTATAATTTAGAAATTCAGAGAAGAAAGCTAAGGTTGTACGATTAATTTAGAGAACACTTTTTGTTTTAGTGTTCATTTTTTTTAATTTTTAGTTTTCTAGATCTAGATTTCCCTCCAGATCTCTTTCAAGCTTATATAGACGAACTGATTTAGGGTGTCTTCAGATCCACCCCTTTTGTAACTTTTGGGAGGTGATAAGTATTCGATTTCAAAACGATTGTGTTCACACACTAAAAGCCCAAATTCTGCTGAATGAGATCTAATTAAATCAAAACCTCTTACTGGGTAACTCAAATATGCAACATCACCTTTTTCCCACCCCAAAAAAGCATTTATTTGTTTTAAAACCATTCTAATCTCTAAAGAAAATGGCGGATCAAAGATTACAGTATTGAAATAATATGAGAAATTACTATGTAAACTTTTTACTCCATCGTCCCCACAATGACTGTGAAGACCTTTATAAAGATCATATTCGACTAATAAAACTCCATCTAATTTTAATTGCCCTAATCTTTCGTCTTTATCAAATATGTATACCTCATCTGCTTTATATTGTTCGTCACGATGCGAAAGTAAAAGACCAACTGAGGGAGTACATATACAGGCTGTTTTCCCGCGTGCCAATCTAGCAAGTTCATAAGCCGTTTTTTCACTAAAAAAATACTGCTCAAGTTCCTTAGGTTTTGGATCGATTCCAAGTCCTGTCAATAAACCTGGTGGCCTTTGTATTTGTTGTTTTTGCGATCCATATGCATGTAATTGTCGCGATCTACTACTCATAAATATTACTTATAAAATTTAAAAAAATATCAAAATAGAATTCCTCTTATC
>RFKV01000021.1 GCA_003694175.1 Candidatus Dojkabacteria bacterium
ATTAATATCTCGTTATAAATCTTTTCAATACCCTTAGCTCCAATTCTCTCTCCCTTTTCATTTCGAGTTAAGTAACCTAAAAAGTGAAACAAAGAGCTTCCATATGGATATACCCTGATAGGCTCTTCCCGATAGATCAAATTGCTCTCATTGATACTGTTATTTAGAACAAATTCCTCTATGACATCCTTTGAATTTCCCCTTATCAGCTCACACGGATTATGACTTTCAAAATTCTTGCATTTATCTAAACCTGCTACAGGTTGACTTACGTATAAAACGTAGCTTAATTCGTCGTAGGCTAGTCTATAACCATTTCTATCTAGAATCTCTCCCCTTATTGGTTGTACTTCACTCACTTTATTCAGTGAAACAGTTACTTTTTTACTAGCCGAGGTGTATGCGTTCAGCGAAAGAAGTAAACTAGCAAACAAAGGAGAAAAGAGAATAAAAATAAACCGTTTGCTCAAAAAGTTAAAAATTCGAAGCTTCATTAATCTTATTGAACGCTACTAACTAAAAAAATTCTAAAAAACACTTTTAGCAAAACTGTCGTTTTCAAACTTGTAACTTTAAATAACTTTAAATACTTTTGAAGTTCAGAAAAGAACTTACATATTATTTCAAATTTTTCAAACCCACTTTCTCTTATAAATTTATACGTAGGCAGACATAGGAGTAAAAGCCATCACGCAGGGTCGAACTGCGGACCTCACCCTTACCATGGGTGTGCTCTACCAGCTGAGCTATGATGGCAGAATCCGGGGAGAAGGATTCGAACCTCCGTAGTCCCTTGGACGTCTGATTTACAGTCAGATGCGATTGACCACTCCGCCATCCCCGGTCAGCCACCTGCCAGACTCGAACTGACGACATGCTGTTTACAAAACAGCTGCTCTACCAACTGAGCTAAGGTGGCGCCGACGTATTTTACTAACTTTTTCTTGATTAATCAAAATCTTTATATTAAAATCGTGGCGACTTAATAATTTAAAATAACACTATCACACAATAACTATGATATTAAAGAATTAGTATGTCAAGAGTATGTGAGATAACCGGTAGAAGGACCTCCTTTGGTGGTAATCACAAACATAGGAGAGGTAGCTCAGGAGGCGGAGGAGTTTGGAGAAACAAAGCTCAAAACACTAAAAGAGTTTGGAAACCTAACCTCAGGAAAGTAAAAGTTTTGATAAATGGAACTCCGAAAAGAATTAAGGTTTCTATGAAAGCATATAAAAAACTTAGGACTGTTTCATCTTAAGCAATTTTATAGATAGTTTGCCACTTTTGATGATTTTAAGTTAATGTTTAAGAGTGATAGTACGTTTTACTATTTGATAGGTATTTTGGTTTTTTTCTTCGTCATAATATATTTCTCAGTAAATTTCTACGTGCCTTTCCTTAATTCACCAAAATCATTTGGGTTTAATATACAAGGCACACGAATAGACCCTCCTAATTCAATGTATTTTTCAGCTAAGCAAGACGTTAAAGCTATTATTAGAACCTCAATTGGTGACATACACATCGATTTATTTGAAAAGACTGCTCCTAAGAATGTTAATAATTTTATTCATTTATCTATCAATAATTACTATTCTGGAACAAGTTTTCATAGAGCTGTTGAAAAATTTTTAATACAAGGCGGAGACAGGAATTCAGTAAACCTAAATTCTAAATTGATAGGAAAAGGTAATACAGGGTATTTTATAAATGATGAAATAAACTGGGATAGCCTTGATCTGACAAAAAAAAAGAGAGATGAACTTACTGCTAAGGGTTTTAAGAGTACACCAAACCTTGAAACACCGAAATTTAAAAGATCTATGGTCGGAATGGCAAATAGTGGTCCCAACACAAACAGTTCACAGTTCTTTATTTTAGTTGATGACTTAGAAGTCAACGATGAGAGATTGAATTACTTAAATGGCAGATTTACCCCCATAGGAATAGTTACTTCAGGATTCGAAACAGTTTTAGAAATAGAAAAACAAATACTAAGTTTTGGAAAGATGATAAGCATTCGCAAAGTAGACATATTGATGTAAAGCAAACTTAACACAAGAAACGAAAATTTTTAACAATTTGACATTGACTGCTGTGATTTGCTCGATTAAAAAGTGTTCCAATCTGACCAAAACATCAATTAGATCAGCTCTAAATGTTTTAATAAATCAACCTTAAATATTTCACAAAGTAATTTATGACTTTTAGTATTAACAAAGTAATTTGACTAAAAGATTAAATTTAAAGAACCTAAACAAATCAAGAGTCAAAATCAGTTTTTAAAATCCTGGATCATCCAAAAATTTTCTCAATGCAACCAGGAAATACAAAAAATTAGAAATCTTCAATTGCAAAAGTTATGAGTTAACAGACTTCGTTAAAAGAGACATCCAAGATGAAACCATAGTAAAAGATTCCCTAGTTACCTGAAAGGTTTCTAAACTTATACAGAATTGAATTTGGCTGTAGATAGATTTTAGAAATATAAAATTGAAAGGCATGAATAAATATATAACAAAACGAGTCAATACTTGTATTTTAAACTAAAAATAAAAGCATAAGAGGATTGCCTTCCAGGTAAAAAAGGCTTTAAGAAGAATTTTTTAGTCCAAACTTCAAACAGTCTCAACTTTGAGTTAAATCTTGATTTTTGACTTAGCCACGTACCCTCCTCCCCCTCACATTGTCTTATTAGTAAGTGCACTAAAGTAGTTGTAGTTTGATATATTTTCATTCATAATCCCTTGATAAAGTTGTGATTTCTAAAAGAAGATCATACTTTTGTCTACAAAAGGGAAGGGTTTATTTTAAGAAACTTAAATATTGGGTAACTATGTCCAAAATCGGTTTGTTTATTAACTCAAATTTATTTCTGATTTTAACGAATCAAAATAATTACTACTTTTTTGTTTAAAGCTCTCCAAAAGAAAGTAAAGTTAGTAACAAAGTCCAAAAATAAAAGTTGGACTAATTAGGGCTTAAGATCTCCGAAAAACATACTCTGGATACGAAATAACTAGCCTAAAAGTACTTAGAAACACAATCTTTCACTAAGTAGCAGAGGTTGAGTTTCTCTTTAATTTGATTAATTTAACTTGAATAAAAAAATAAATGATTCAGTAAAGAACGTATAAAAAAATTTGTTTAAAAGTAGCATTAAAACTTTAGCCTAAAAATTTCTCTTTACTCTTCAATTTAGTTAATCTTGCTTAACTTGTAATCCATCCTACCTTCCACATGTGCATCACGTATGTTCCCTTGACAAACCAAAACCGCTTTGAATTAATACTGTAGTTTAAGTTATATCTGTATTTTGCTTTAATTCTGTTTATTTCTTAAGTGTTAATATACAATACAGTGTTAGACTCAATAATCTGATTTATAAATCTTTTGTGAATCTTTAATCTTTACAAAAATTAAGTTAAAGCCAAGATAATGAGAAATCATATTAGGCTAGTACTTCAACGATAACATTTGACCTTAAGCGGCTTTCAAGTTTTAATTTATTCTTAGCTCACCTAAATTAATGCTCAATCGTAGAAAATTAAAAATTTTTAAAAACATGTTTAAATAAATCAAATCAAACCAAGACACATTAACGCATTCTACACTGCTATCAATCAAATCAGAGTCACTTATACTTAACTTCAATTTCTTCTTATCATTTTTTTTATTTTCATCAGAATATTTCCAATCTAAAATAGTATATTTCTAAAATATTTGTCACTAAAAAATACCTAACAACCTCTAAATTTTATTAGACAAAACTCTCTTTTTTATCGTTTCTTTATTAACTTAAACTGGTGCTCCAAATGACAAGAATCATGAGTGTTTCAGTTCTGCTTTTATAGGACTCATATTTGATGCATTATTTTTTAATTTATCTACTAAATAATTCTCAACGTGCAATCCTACATTTATACCTAAAT
>RFKV01000022.1 GCA_003694175.1 Candidatus Dojkabacteria bacterium
ACTTGACACTTTTTAAATATTTTTTATTAAAAAGATAACAGACATATGATCTATTTAAACCACAAAGTTCAACCACCGTCTCTAAAATCTTAGTCTTTTCTTTTTTGGTTGTTTGTTTTTTTTGATAAATTAGTCTGTTCTTTTAATAATCTGATATCTTGCGGAAAAAGAGAGTTTGGTTAATTTATCCCTTTGATTTTGTTTAGGATAGTTATTCATAGGAGTTTAATCTTAAAAGAGAGAACTTTTAAACGAAATTCTCTTTTAAGATAACTCTATTTTAAAAATTTCCTTTAGGTTTTTATGTGAGGCATCGGGTTAATTTCCTTTAGATTTTTGATGAGGTATAACTAAAGGTTGAAAAATTATCGACTTTAAGTTAAAATAGGATTATTGCAACGGTAGTTGGGCGTGCTACACAATACAAAGTGTAGGCCGTGTAAAATAAAAACCCAATATATGATAAACAATAAAAGTATTCGGAAAGAAATAATCACCAACTTTGTTTCTCAATTATTGAGTATTTTTAATGAGGATATTTCCAGAGATGATTTAAAAGAAACACCCCAGAGAGTTTTTAGAATGTATAAAGAACTGCTTAGTGGTTATTTTCAAAATCCAAAAGATGTTTTTAAAACATTTAAGAGTAATGGTTACAAGGACTTAATCTCTATAACGAATATAAGATTTTATAGTCTTTGTGAACACCACATGATTCCTTTTTTTGGAAGCGTTCATATTGGTTATGTTCCTAACGGGAGGGTGCTTGGTCTTTCTAAATTTGTTAGATTAATAGAGATTTTAAGCCACAGACTTCAAACCCAAGAAAATCTTACTAATCAGATAGCCGATATATTGGAAGAAAACTTAAAGCCTAGAGGATTGGCAGTCATAGTTGAAGCAGAACATCTTTGTATTAGTATGAGGGGAGTTAGAAAGGTGAATTGTATTACAAAAACCACGATACTTAAAGGATTGCTAAAAAAGAATTCTAAATTAACAGATCAATTTTATAGAGAAATTAATAATCAAAAAGATAAATAATATGAAAGTTATAAAAGAACTACAGTGGGATATGGGACACCGAATAACCAATCATCGCTCGCAGTGCCGAAATTTGCACGGTCATAGATATAAAGCTGAGATATGTATTGAGGGTGATTTGGTAGGAATTGAAGGAATTTCTAATGAGGGCATGGTTATTGATTTTGGTGATATTAAAAAAATTGCAGTAAAACATATTCATAATGTATTAGATCATGGATTTATGGTGTGGAATAAAGACAAAGTTCTTATGGAATACTTTAAAAAAAATGCTGATCAAAAACATATTATTGTTTCTTTCGTGCCTACTTGTGAAAATATTGCTGCCTGGATATTCAACCAGCTTGATAGTCACATAAAAGATAGATATAAAAATGGGCTGAGACTTCACTCAATCAAATTATGGGAAACACCCACAAGTGTAGTTATTTGCACACGAAATGATGTTAAAAAGTTGACAAAAAGATTATGAGTGTAAATATATATAAACCAACAACAGAGGATCGAGAGAGGATAAAACATCAATTTGACAAATTAAAAATTAGCGGTGACGGAGTTTTTGCAACTCTTCAGGGTGAGGGTCAGACCACTGGCAAGCCAGCGGTTTTTTTAAGACTGCATTTTTGCAACCTACATTGTAGTTGGTGTGATACTAGATATACTTGGGATAAAAATAGCAGAGAGTTTTGGCAAGAACCAGAAGATTGGTCTTATGGAGAGACAGCTGTCAGAATTAATAACGCTTGGGAATCAGTTTTTCCAACTAATCAAGAGAAAAGATTAGTTATAACTGGAGGTGAACCATTATTACAGCAAAGAAAGATTGTCAACCTTCTCCAAAGATTACCGGGATGGGAAATAGAAATAGAAACAAATGGGACAATTATGCCTATTCCAGAGTTGTACACTTGTCAGTTTAATTGTTCCCCAAAACTTGAGAATAGTGGTAATCCTTTGCAAATACGATATAAGCCAGAAGTTTTGAGAGTAATAAACAATTTATCAAAATCGCAGTTTAAGTTCGTGGTTACGAAACCTTTGGACTTAGATGAGATTGATTTGATAGTATCCAATTGCAATTTAAATCCCACCAAAATTTTGATAATGCCTGAAGGACAGACAAAAAAGGAAGTTGAGATTCGCTATCAAATGATAAAAGATGCGGTTGAAGCTAGAGGCTGGGGAATAACTTTAAGAAATCAACTTATATGGTTTGGTTCCAAAAGGAGAACTTAATATGGTAAAAGAAGTTGAAATTCAAAAAAAACTAAGGATAATTAATCGCAGAAGTGTGGTTTGCACTGTTAGTGGTGGTTTAGATAGCGCAGTCGCATCAGCTCTTATGGCTAAAGCAGATTTTGAGTTACATTTTATATTTTTTGATTGGGGACAAAAAACCTATAAAAAAGAGTTAAGATGTGCACAGGCGCTAGCAAGGCATTTCGATGCAACTATGAAAATAGTAGAAGTTCCTCTTCTCAAATCTCTCCCAGGTATTTCATTAACCCAAAAAGAAACATTAACAACGGCGATTAATGAATATGTTCCCAACCGAAATGCTATTTTAGAAAGCCAGGCTGTTGCTTACGCAGAATATTTAAAAGCCGGAGCTGTTTGTATAGGTTCAACGGGTGGAGACCATATCTGTCCAGATAATAGCCCTAAGTTTGTCGATATTATGCAGCTTTTAGTTAATGAAGGTACTTTGCTAAAACCATCGATTCAGATAATTGCTCCTTTGATTCACACTGATAAAGTTGGAGTAGTCAAATTAGGTATTAAACTAGGTGTTCCGTTTGAGTTTACTTGGTCATGCCACAACAATATTGATGTTGCTTGTGGTCATTGCAGTAACTGTGAATCGAGATTAGAGGCTTTTAAGTTAAATGGAAAAAAGGATCCAATCCGGTATGCAAAGTAAGAAAAGTAAAAAATCAGTTATTTTGGGTATTAATGGTTGGATGGAAAGAGGTCATGACGCCTCTGCCTGTTTATTGATTAATGAAGAAATTGCAGCTTTTGCGGAAGAGGAAAGGTTTACAAGGAAAAGGTATAGTTACAATTCTTTACCCATAAATGCAATTGCTTATTGTCTTGAGGAAGGTAAAGTTTCTGTGGATGAGATCGATAAGGTTGTCTATGGCTGGAATATGCCAAAAACTTATAAGGTAAGAGGGGGTAAGTTTCCTTTCTCTGGGAAACAACTTCTTGAGCAATTGTTTCCTCCTAATTTGTATGAGTATACAAACCTACCGCCATTAGAATTTATAGATCATCACTTGGCTCATGCTTCTAGTTCATACAGGCTTAGTGGTTTTGATGAGGCATCTATCTTGGTTTTAGACGGTCAAGGAGAGGATTGTAGTGGAACATTGGCTTATTCTAAGGATGGAGAAATAAAGATAATTGCAAAAATACCCATCTCCTTCTCTCTTGGTTACATGATGGAGGCGGCATGCAAACACATTGGACTTAGAACTTCAGATGCGGGGAAGCTCATGGGCTTAGCGGGACATGGCAAAAAAGCTGATATTTTTGACAATATTGTGTTAAATGAAACGGGGTATTTAATTAAAGACTTTGCGAGTGACAAAAGTCTCATTAAAGACACCATTGATGAACAAGAGCAAGTAATTTCTCAATGGGAGAAATATTTCTCAGAGAAGTATCCTCTCAGGATTGTTAAAAAATCCAAATTTAATAGTTTGAAAGGATCGCTGGTTACGGAGATTGACTACAACCAGAATTGTAAAGATTTTGCTTATTCGGTCCAGAAAACCTTAGAGGAAGTAGTGGTTCATTTAGTAAAGTATTTGGTAAGTAAGACTGATTGTAGGGATTTGGTAATTGCAGGAGGCATAGGTTTGAACTGCACTACAAATGGTAGACTTATATCAGAAGGTGTTATTGATAATCTCTTTGTTCAGCCCGCCGCAAATGACGCCGGGGTTAGTATTGGAGCTGCTTTAGAGATAGCATATAGAGATTTTGGTTACAAATTTAATAGATTGGAAAATATCTACCTAGGTCCTAGATATACAGATCAGCAGATTTTAAAGACTCTTAATAGTTTCAAAATTTCTTATAAGAAAGTTAAAGATATATACAAAATAGCTGCTAAGGCTCTCTCTGAGGGGAAAATTGTAGGATGGTTTCAGGGGAGAATGGAGGGCGGTCCAAGAGCTTTGGGAAACAGAAGTATTTTAGCCAATCCAAAAATAAAAGATATGCATGACATTGTTAATAAAATAAAATCCAGGGAAAACTGGCGCCCACTCGCTCCTAGTATCCTAGAAGAATGTGTTAATGACTATTTTGAGGGAGCATCTCCATCACCCTTCATGCTTCAGAGCCATCGTGTTAGAAAGGAAAAAGTAAAGGAGATTCCTGCAGTTGTTCATAAGGATTTGACTGCTAGGTACCAGTCC
>RFKV01000023.1 GCA_003694175.1 Candidatus Dojkabacteria bacterium
CTTTAGGACTTTCTATATCATTTTCGGTAGTAATTTTATCGATTAATCTTTCCCTTTTTATATCTAGGTTATCATCTGCAGTTTCTTCTTTGAATAAACTTTTAAGAAAATCTGACACCATCATAGAATCAATTAGTTCAATTAACCTTATTGTAGAGCCCGTATTGATGATTATAAAAAAGATATTCAAGTAGTTTTATGATAGTCGTGCCACAAAAAACTTTTAGGATACACTTCATAAACTTTAATTCAGCAACTTTACTTACTTTTGTGTTTATGCTACAATCGACAATGTAGATTTTACAATTTGGTAATTTATTAGTTTACTTTAGTATGTCGAGTAAAAAATCTAGATTTAGTAGAAACAAGGATCTCAAAAAAGAAATAATGTCTAAGTACGCCTTGTCAGATAAAGATACCGGATCACCTTTAGTACAGATTGCGCTTTTTACTGAGAGGATTAAGTATCTTACTGAGCATCTACAGGCGAATAAAAAAGATAAGCACTCCAGGAGGGGATTACTTAAGTTAGTAGGGAAGAGAAGAAGGATGTACAATTATGCTTTGAAAAACATCCAAGACCCTGATATCTTGAGCAAGATAAACAAGCTGATGGGTAAAATTTGAGTGAATATTAGTTTGTACTAGGTTAACTTTGCTTTGTTTTGTTTTTTAGTATGTTTGGGTTTTTGATCCTTTCTCTTTTTTTTCTCTAGTCATGAGAAAAGTTTTCCTGTTGCTGATATTTTACCTCTTGACATTCTTCATTTTTAAAAATATTGATTGGCGTGTTCTGGTTGACCCTTCGCTGGAGAGCTATAACCAAAATGAGAAATTTTATACAAATTTAATTGCTTTGTTGTCATTTAAGGAAATTAACTTCTATGACTTGCATTTTAAGCTAATAAAAAGTGAATCAATAGATTCATCAGTAATTGAAGAAATAAATAATGAGGATTTCAGGGTTTTTAACGAGAGTGTTCTTAAAGGTAATTTGGAAGTGTTTGGGGCGTACTACGATATAAAAAGATCTGAAAAAGAAAAAAAATGGTCTGACCTAACGACTTCAGACAAAAATCTTAAATTTGGTTCTTTCATAAACAGATTTAAAAGTACATTGGAACAAAGAAATAAAAAAATTATTGAATTATTAAGAGCTGATAAAGAAATAAACTATACAATATTCACATTAGTCGGAGACGTCTCGTATTCTGACTACAGCAAAAACATTATTAATATAAAAAGTCTTTTTAAAACTTTTTATCAGGCCGCTAAATTCATTCGAAAACTTGGTCTTGAGGTAGATGTAAACAGTATTACAGTACCTAATATCAGACAGGTAGAAGTTAAAGTTCGTAACTGTAAAATAAGGTTGGATATCGAGTCGGATATAAACGAACAAACAAAAAGGTTAAAATATATTCTTGATAATTATGCAATAGAAAAACTATCATATATTGATGTTACAACAGATAAAATGTCAGTTACTTTTTTGTAACTTAGTAACCGCAAGAAATACTTTTACTTAGTTTGTCTGTTCAAATCTAGATGATAAATGTTGTAAAATTTAAAAGATTAAGGTTCTATTAGTCTATGTCTAGTTTAGTTACAGCAATAGATATCGGCTCAACAAAAGTAGCTTCTGTGATTGCAATGGTAGATGATGAGGGAGTTGTAAAAGTCATCGGAGAGTGCTCAACACCTTCTTTTGGCGTAAAGAAAGGGGAAATCACTGGGATTGATGATGTTGTCAATTCAATCGCCACTTCTTTAAACGGAGCAGAAAGAATGGCTGGCATCAGGGTGTCATCAGCATATGTTTCTGTAAACGGAAAAAATATTTTGTCAAACAACAACAAGGGGGTAGTAACAACATCAGATATGGAAATTAATGAGGAAGATGTTTATAGGGCCCTCGAACAAGCAAAAACAGTTGCTATACCAAGTTCTAGAGAAATATTGCACGCAATTCCAAGAGAATTTATCGTTGACCAACAAGGTGGAATAAAAGTCCCTATTGGTATGACCGGTTCTAGACTTGAAGTTGATACACACATAATTTCTTTTCCTCAGACTACGAGATTTAATGTGGAAAAATGTGTTCAGAGTATAGGACTTAAAATAGATGGAATCGTATTTACTGGGTGGGCTTCAGCTCTTTCAGTTTTGACTAGCACAGAGAAGGAATTGGGGGTAGTTTTATTAGATTTTGGTGGTGGTACTGTGTCAATAAGTGTTTTTGAGGAAGATGCAATAGCTTATAGCAGCTCGATACCTTTTGGAGGAACAAATATAACTAAAGATTTGGCAGCTGTGTTTAGATTAAGTTTAGATGATGCTGAAAAACTGAAACTCAATGCTAACACTTTGTTAAAACTAGGGGATGATGGTAAAGGTTTTGTGATGGATACAGAAAATGAAGCTGGTAATCGACAAGATCAGTCAGATATAATCGACATAAGCAGTTATGGAATAGAGGGGGTTAAAACAATTTCTAGAAAACTTTTTTTAGAAGTAATAGAAGCAAGAGTAAAAGAGATATTAGAGCTCGTTATTAAAAATATTGAAGGGGCGGGTTATAGTTACAAGTTGCCTGCTGGTGTGGTGGTTACTGGAGGAAGTTCACAGTTGCCATTCATGACGCAGCTGATTAAAAAGACTTTTGGAGTTCCTGCAAGGGTGGCTTTCCCAAGCGCATTAAAAGGTTTAGTTGAAGGCGTATCTTCACCTTCTTTTGCAGTAGTTCAGGGTTTGGTAGTATATGGTGTGAATGATGATCTCTTTAGGGGAGGTGGCACGAAGTTTGTCAAAACAAGAAAAGCTGGTCTAGAAGGAAGCATTATATCTAAAATTGGTAAAATATTTAGAAGTGTTTTACAATGATCCATAGTTTTTAATATAGAAATATGCTAGTAAAACCTCAGAACACGATGTCAGCAAAAATAAAGGTTGTTGGTGTTGGGGGTGGTGGGGGTAATGCAATAAACACAATGATAACCGACTACAATATACCTGATGTTGAGTTTATAGCAATTAATACAGATGCACAGGCTTTACTAAACTCCAAAGCAGATATAAAGTTGAGAATAGGAGAGCAAATAACTAGAGGTTTGGGAAGTGGAGGAAATCCTATCATTGGTAGGAAAGCAGCGGAGGAGAGTATTGATCAAATACACGAGCACTTAGCTGGTGCTGATATGGTGTTTATTACGGCTGGCATGGGTGGTGGTACTGGAACAGGAGCTGCACCCATTGTTGCTGGAATTGCTAAGAACCTAGGAGCTCTGACAGTTGCTGTCGTTACAAAACCATTCCATTTCGAAATGAAAAGAAGAATGGATGCGGCTCTGAAAGGTATAGAGGAATTAAAAGATAAAGTTGATACTTTAATTGTTGTTCCTAACCAGAGACTACTAGAAACATTGGATGAGTCTATAAAGTTTATTGATGCCATGAGAAAGGCGGATGACGTATTGGCTCAGGCAGTCAGAAGTATATCAAATCTAATAACACAGACAGGTTTGATTAACGTTGATTTTGCTGATGTGAAATCTGTTATGTCTGATGGGGGTACTGCTTTAATGGGTATAGGTACAGCCAGTGGAGATGATAGGGCTATAGTTGCTGCTAAAATGGCAATAGAGAGTCCTCTTTTAGAGGTATCAATAGATGGGGCTAAAGGTGTTTTATTCAACGTGATTGGAGGTAAAGATTTGACTATGAGTGAGATTAGCAAGGCTGCAGATTTGGTGAGGGATAAAGTTTCCCAAGATGCAACTTTTATCTTTGGTGCAAGTATAGATGAATCCTACGAAGACAAGCTTGAGGTTACTGTGTTAGCAACTGGTTTTGGGATGGACTATCAGACTGGTGAATTTACCTTGGCGGGTAGATCTAATTATGATAAGAACGTTCAACTTAATTCATCAAACATCACCCAGACAAATACTATGTCAAATACTTTTAGCGAGGAAGAGCTCGACACACTACCAAGCTTCATGAGAAGAAGACCAAAGTGATTTATGAAACTAACTTTTTCTGGCGATTACGACATATCTCTGCGTGTTATTTCCGATGGGATAACAAGTGAATAATGTTAGCGTTTTGGTTTCCGGCGTCCCGGTGATTATTGATATATCATCTGGATTTACAACCTTAGTTCTGTATATCGTGAATTCATAGGTTTCTCTGTTAATATCCACCAATATTTTATCTCCAATTTTAACTTCTGGTAAAAAAGAAAATGCGACTCTTGGGTCATTCCTCTTTGGGTTAAATGTTTGACTAGCACTATGTCCATAGATTACTGTGTTGTTTTTTATTTTAGTAAATGGAAGCCCTGTATTTTTGAAATGTGCAAGTGAGTTTTCTAATACCTCTCTATATACTCTCTCGGTAGTACTTTCAACATTAGGTTTAACTATAAGTCTATTAAGTCCAATAGAAGGTATAGATATGTAAAATGGTTGATTGTAAGCCAAGGCTTCATCATCTACTTGTAGTAGCTTTTTTTTCCTTACCTCATCTGTGAGTTCTGTAATTCCAGTCGGCACTGATATATAACTTTCTATACTTAGAAAATTATCAGATACCGGCGAGATGTTTCCTTGGTTGGTACTTCCTATTGCATGGTTCACAAATTGAATTAAGTCAGTCCTAAACTGAAATAAAATGATTAACACTCCTGTAAATATCATAAGTAAAGGTAGAGCATTGCTCTTGCCTGAGGGACTTTGGCTTGCGTCTTTTAACTCATTATATATATCTGATAAAATTGATTTTAGTTTCAATGGATTTTTTGATTTTTGGCCAACAAGTCTAGTTTCGTCGTCCATACATATTTGGTTTTATAGACCTTTTTTAAATCTTATCATAAAAACTATATGGCTGTTAAACCAGATGATAAAGACAAAGTAAGACAAATAGTCGCGAAAGCAACAAAACAGGGCTACATAACTCAGGATGAGATTCTAGAGTTTTTCCCAGAGATAGAAGAAGATTTACAGTTATTAGAAGTAATAGTAACTGCTCTTCAAGATGTACAAATAGAGATAATTGAAGAGCCCAGGGATGAAGATTGTGAGAATTTCCCAACTGTTAGAACAGGGAAAGGTACTAATATGACCTTTGAAGAAAAGATAAAAATATTAAGGCAAATAAGACCACATTTAAGCACCGAACCCTTAAGGGCTTATCTTCATGAAATAGGAAAAGTTCCATTACTGAACGCGGAAGAAGAGGTAATTTTAGCAAAACGTATAGAGGACGGAGATAAAGCCCTTTTTAAGTT
Source organism: Candidatus Dojkabacteria bacterium (assembly GCA_003694175.1). Taxonomy (GTDB): domain Bacteria; phylum Patescibacteriota; class Dojkabacteria; order J137; family J137; genus J137. Next base: position 5,291 of record RFKV01000023.1, read on the forward strand.
ACTTTCAGAGCTAAAAGATAGAGATGATGTTGATCGGATATATAAAGTGGCATATGAACATGTTAAAAAAAGAGTTTTTAGACATCCTGATATTGATGAAGCTAGGAAGAGAATAGCCGAGAAGGATAGAAAATTCCTCAATAAAGAAATTAAAGACGGACTGGAAGCAAGAACTTTGCTAATAAATGCTAACTTAAGATTAGTTGTGTCGATAGCAAAAAATTATATCAATAGGGAATTGAGTATGTTGGATTTAATACAGGAAGGAAATTTAGGTTTGATGAGAGCTGTAGATAAATTTGAATACCGTAAAGGTTTTAAGTTTTCGACTTATGCCACTTGGTGGATTAGGCAAGCCATTACTAGGGCCATAGCTGATCAGGGTAGGACAATAAGGGTACCTGTTCATATGATAGAGACCATAAATAAACTGAGTAGAGTGTCATCTGCTCTCAACAATGAATTAGGAAGGAAGCCAACTCATCAAGAAATAGCAGAAAGAATGGGTATAACAGAGGAAAAAGTCCGAGAAATAATTAAAATTGCTCAGAAGCCCCAGTCTTTGGAATCAGCAATTTCTTCTGACGATCCTGATAGCTGTTCTTTAAGCGAAATAATTTCTGATGAACTTAGTGCGTCTCCTCAAGAGATGGCTACTTGGTCATATCTTAAAAAACAAATAAATCTTGTTCTAAATAGTTTAAGTGACAGAGAAAGAAAGGTAATAGAACTTAGATTTGGGCTTAGAGATGGCGTTGCTAGAACCTTGGAAGAGGTTGGTCGTGAATTCAAAGTTACAAGAGAACGTATCAGACAAATAGAAGCAAAGGCACTAAGAAGGATGAGGTCTGAAGAATTAGCGCAGGCTTTGAGAGATTATCTTGACTAATAAAATTATGAGCGAGTCGCTCAGGGTACACAAATTTAAAATTTGGCTTGATCAGGCGGAATCCGACTACAAGGCTGCTGTGTCGTCACAGACAAATGGATTTTTTAATTGGGCAACATATCAGTCTGTTCAATCAGTTGAAAAAGTTTTAAAAGGTATAATTGCTTTAAGTGGTGCATTACCTCCCAAAACTCATAAGTTGTCAGTGTTGTACAAAATAGTTAAAAAATCTGGTTTGAACTTGGGTATAGACATAACTGAACTTCGTAAGTTGGAAGCATATACTTACCTCTCAAGATATCCCTTTTTAAATCCATACAGTGATGATTCAGAAATACCAAGTAGGTTAATTGGTTTAGGAGAGTCTTCTTTCTCAACAGAAATAGCAGAAAGACTAATAAGAAATGTTAAAAATTTTGTTGAAAACAATTCTGAATTGATTTTGGAAATGGACGAAAGTGCAGAGTATTGGGATAGAGAATTTGTTCAAAATTTAATAGATTCCAACCTAGGTTTGATACTTTCCAACCCAAAGTATCAGGTATCAAAAGTTGTATTATATGGTAGCTTTGCTAGAGACTTATCTCAACTCAAATCAAAAACTATGGATATTTTGATAATAATAAAAGATTCAAACAACTTAAATGTGGAGGGGTTTGTTGAAAGAACGATATATTTCAATGAGCTACTTAAAGACTCCGTTATTCCGATTGATTGTTTGGTTTATACAGAATCAGAGTATCAGAAATTAATGAATGTTTTGAAAGATGGTTATATAGAAGAAACTTACACAAAAGGTAGAATCCTTTTTGGTGAGAAAATTTGAGTTATATCTCTACTTTGCTTCTGCTGTAACCCTGACTTCTCTGATAACCGAGACTTTGATCACACCTGGGTAGTTTTGCGTCTCCTCTATTTCTTTTGCTATGTTGTAAGCAATTATCTCCAAATCCTCGTCAGTTGTTTCTTCAGGTTTTACTATAACTCGGATTTCTCTACCTGCATATATCGCGAAAGATTCCTTAACACCTTTTTGTTTGTTAGATATATCTTCAAGTGCTCTTATTCTTTTTATGTAATCCTCGTAATTGTCTCTTCTAGCTCCTGGCCTTGCCCCTGAAATTGCATCAGAAATCCTAACGATTTCTGCCTCTATTGATTTTGCTTCTATGTCAAAGTGATGAGCTTCTATAGCATTAGCCAGTAATTCATTATTAGGAAAGTATTTTCTAGCGATTTCAGCTGATATGTGATGATGTTGTTTACCTTCTTCAGGAACTACCTTACCTATGTCATGCAGTAAACAAGCCAACTTTACAACTTTGGTATTTGCTTTCAACTCAGTGGCTAATCTTTCACCAATTTTGACTGTTTCCAAAGTATGTTTAACAAGATTCTGCCCATAGCTAAACCTGTATTTAAATCTACCTAATAACATCACAATACCACCTGGTAAGCCGTCTATACCTACTTCGTATAGTATCTCTTCACCAGTTTTTTTGATTTCTTTTAGTATATCTTTTTTAACTTTTTCGACTGTCTCTTCTATTGATCCAGGGTGCACCCTCCCATCACTTAGAAGTTTTTTAATAGCTAGCGCAGCAACTTCTCTCCTGATTGGATCGAAACAAGATATCGTCACTTGATTAGGAATTTCATCAATAATTAAATCAACACCAGTCAATCTTTCAAAAGTTCTTATGTTCCTTCCTTCTTTCCCGATTAACTTACCTTTTAAGTTTTCATCTTCGATCGTTATTACTGTTGTTGTAGTTTCTGCCACATAGTCGGTAGATGCATCTAGCATACACTCAATAAGTATTTGTCTAGCTCGTTCCTCAGCCTCCATTCTGATCAATTCCTCTGACTCTTTTATCTTCCTTGAAATCCATGATTTCATCTCATCTTTAACCTTCTCCTCAAGCATCTTTCGAGCTTCATCCATTGTCATCCCAGCAACACTTTCCAATTTATCCTGGATTAATTTTTCCTTCGACTTTAATTCAGTCTGTATTTCATCTTTTTCTTTTTCTGTTTTTAAGATTTTCTCTAATTTTTCATTGAGTAACTTATCCCGACTCAAAAGTATTTGTTCTTTTTCAATCAGTTCTTCCTCTTTTGCTTTCAGTCTTAACTTTATTTCTTCTAATTCCTTATTATCCTCTTTGTTGTTTACTTCTGAACCTTGTGTTTTTGATAATGCTTCATTTGTTTTTTTATATTTCTTATAGGTGTACAAATTTAAGCCCAAAAGAGTCGATACCAATAGAGTTAAA
>RFKV01000024.1 GCA_003694175.1 Candidatus Dojkabacteria bacterium
ACCAGATTCAAACAATGTTTCCTTCGTCGTAGTAAAACAGGATTTAGATAGGCTTATAAAAGTGATGAGTGCGTTTTCTAGGGAGAACTCTTCTTTTAAGGTTTTGCTAGATATGCGCCAAAGTGAAAATAGGGTTTTTTTGAGCTCAGTAGCCAATGAAATAGGGCAAAACAGTGTTGAGATTGATGCTGAGGTTAAGAATTTTGGTCTAGAAGAATTAAAAACAGCTTACTTTCTTAGATCATTAGATGAAGCAATTAGTCATATCGATGGAGATAAGCTTTTAATTGAAACAAAAGGTAATATATCCGCTACTGTAATTAAAGACCTCTCTGATCCAGATTATTTACACATTCTTATGCCGGTAAGGAGAGATGTATGAAGATAACGGATTTTATTGGGTCTGATTCAGAGTGGGATGGTTTAGTTTCTAGGTTTACAAGAGTTATTGACGGATTTTTTTATTATTCAAATTGGATATCTTTTCAGAAGGAGTTGGGCAAAAAAATAGAGAGGAAAGTAATCCAAAATGACCAAAACGAAATAATAGGAGTGTTTTATACTGAGACACATAGAAGGAAGTTTACCAGATATTGCTATATTCCCGGAGGTTTATTACACTCAAAAGATTTAAAAATAAACGATTTGATCGCTTTGTACGCTTCGTTAAAGAGTTTTTTAGAAGTTTACTGCGCAAAAGAAAAGGTATACACTGGTCGCTTTGATTGTTTTTTTCAATATAAGTCATCGGAGTCTAAATTTTTAGAGGATGCAATCTCAAAAATTTTTAGTAACTCTTTTTCTGTAGGTTTACCCAAATATTTTGGTACTATTGATTTGACTATGTCTGAAACTTCATTGTGGTCTAAGGTTTCATCTTCTTCAAGAAATAACGTCAATAAAGCTTTGGCAAAAGGATTGATATCCAAAAAAATTTTTGATGTTGACTTATTCTATAGTTTACTTCGTGAAACATCTGACAGAAAAAACTTTTTAATATATAATCGTGAATATTTTACAAAACAACTACAATTCTTAGGATCTAATGTAGATATTTGGGGTTGTTTCCTCAAAGAAAAACTTTTATCTGTGGCTTGGATAATTAAGACACCCACTCAGGCGTTTTATGTTTATGGAGCTAGTTCTTCAGATACTAAATTATCAAAGTTAAGATCTTCGTATCTTCTACATTGGGAGATAATTAGAAACCTTAAAAAGAATGGTTTTAAGATATACAATATGTGGGGAGTAATTCCAGACAATTGTCATAATCTAAATTTGAAGGGAGTTAGTGATTTCAAAAAAAACATGGGATCACAAATTGTAGTGTTTAACAAGTTATTTGAGTTTAGAAGACCTTTTTTAGGATTCCTAAACTTCATTTTTGATTTTTTCGTGTATAAAAAAGATAGGATTAATTAAATACTGATTTGCTAATGCACTTTCAACAAACAGAAAAATGGTTTAAAGCAAAGGCTTCAAAGAGCGTTGATTTTGTTTTTTTATGTAAAGAGGGTATTTTTGTGCAGTTAAATAAAATACCTTTAACTTTCTACAAATATGCATATATCCCAAGGGTAGATGTAACTAAACTTGATTTGGATGGGTTAAAGAAAATTTTGAGGAAAAAGAGATGCATTGCTTTTCAAGTTGATCCAATAAATGAGTATGAAGACGGTTTAAACACGAGTTTTATAAAATTTAGAAGAGTTCCTCCAGTTGCTTTACAGTACAATGTCATTATAGATGTTTCCAAGCCTTTGGATGAGATTTTGAAGACTTTTAAACCTAAACACCGCTACAACCTCAAAATAGCAGAAAGATCTGGTCTTGAATTTAGATTCTCAACAAACATGGACGATTTGTCAAAATTTGTTAAACTTTATCAGGATACAGCAAAAAGGCATTCTTACATTCCAAGAACGCCGGAATATATAAACAGTGTTTGGTCTAATTTTTCCGGGTGTGCTTTTATTGCGTCAGTCATGTTTAAAGATGAAATTCTTTCATCATGGTTTATCATACAAAATGAAGATACTTTTTATTATCTTTATGGTGGGAGTGTGGAAAAATATAAATCTAAGATGCCATCATATTTTCTGTTATGGAACATCATAAAAGAGGCAAAAAGTAGAGGAGTTAAATATATTGACCTGATGGGGATTAAGGATCCTAGGATTTACGCTTCAAAGGATGGGTTTACCAGGTTTAAATTAGGATGGACTAATGGAAAGTATATTAAGTATCTAGACTCTTTTGAGGTAGTCATAAATCCAATAATTTTTTGGCCGTTCAATTTAGTAAGGAAGGTTAGAGATAGATTTTCTTTTTTAAAAAAGCTTTTCTAAATGTTATCAACTAGCCATCCAGCAATCCAACCTTCAACCCCATTAGGTAATTTTATTTTTATGTAACCGTTTCCTGCGTCTTCATAAACTCTAAATCTTTGTCCTGGAGTCGCAAAACCAACTATGCTTGCCACACTCGAAGGAGATGATCTTACATTCATTTGTGAAAATCCTCTATTGAAAGGTATGGAAATTATCCTGTAATTTGATCTCTTTATGTCTAAATTTAAGCTAATTGAAGTCTCTCTTATACTTTGGCCTGAAAAAGTTCTAATTTCAAAGGTTTCTGAAATTCTTCCGTAGAACAATGGTGATCTTATTCTAAAAGTGAGTCTTGCCGTTTCTTGGGGTAGTATTATCTGATTTTCAGACATTATTTTAATTTGACTGTTTGATATCCAAGTTTCGTTATCGAAAAAAAGACTGGAGCCTGATTCTTTTTTTGTCAAGAATATCTCATTTAAACTGTTTTCATATATCGCATAATTTGAGTTGTTTTTTAGTTCTATCTCAAAACCTACCACTTGTTCTGGATATATATCCACATTTTCTAATTGTTTTAAATTTAGTATCTCAATCTTATATTCTCTGACTCTAGGTGTATAGTTTTGCCTCAAAATGTTCTTAATTTCTTTCAAGCTTTCTTCCCACTTTAACAAAAGCTGATTATAAGCAAGTGTAATTTTACGATTTTGGTCCGTTTTGATGTGTATTGTTCCAGAAAAAATTTTTTGGTGGTTTATTGAGTATTCGTTGGCCAACTCTAAAACCAAGCTCGAGATCGACTTTTTTGCTTTCAAGGAAAAGTCTCCTTTATCTAAATTTCCTATGTAGCCGATGATTATAGGATTGAACTCAATTTGTTCAACATCTACTTTGTATTCTGGACCAGTTTTGTTTGTTTTATAAACGTTACCATAAGAATCAACTATGAAGTGATATGGCAAATCGCCAAATCCTATTTTTTGAGTTAAATAATAGTGGACTTCAGAAATAAGTTCTCTTTCGCTGATATTGATATCACGGTTAATTTGAATTGG
>RFKV01000025.1 GCA_003694175.1 Candidatus Dojkabacteria bacterium
AAAAATATTGAAAATATTAGAATATTAAAAATTAAAATATGGAACAAAACTTTGGTTTTCCGACACCAAAATTCTGTGAGAGATGTGGTAAGCCTTATGGTATTGATGATGTTACCGTGTTTCCGGAGGGTTTGGGACTTCCAATTCTCAATGTAAGATCAGAGTGTAAATTTTGTAGGCATGTGGTTTTATTGAAGGTTGTTAATAGAGGAACAAATGGATTTTCGGGTTTAAAGCAAATCGGCAGAAATTACAGTTCACAGCAAGATAAGGAGTTCCTGGTAAGTTCCGAACCTATAGGTAGCAGAGAGGTGTTAGAATTCTACGAAATTCTGATGTCGTCCTCAGCTCAAGAAATAATTCACTCGTTAGCTCAAATTAATAAGTCTAAAATTATCGAATAAATCGGTTCCGACTCCACCCGGTGAGGTGATGATGGTCTGTGTTTCTAGATCTTTTATTATGCTTATAAGTATTTCTTTGTTTCTAGCATCCAGTTCAGATAGTATGTCGTCCACCAAAAATACGGGATGTATGTTGTTTTCGTTTATCAAATAGCTTATTTGAATTATTTTGAAGATAAAAGCTGCTACCCTTTGTTGTCCTCGTGAACCAATATACCTAAGATCAAAATCATCCACTAAAAAAGTATAATCATCCCTGTGTACACCATACAATGTTGTACCCGCTTTAATTTCTTTTTCTCGGTTCTCAAGAAATTTTTGCAAAATCAGCTTAGAATATTCAACACCTGCTTTTGGTTGAACCGATGGTTTGTATACCACTGAAAAACTCTTATCTTTAAGAGATTCATGGACAACTATTCTTGAAAAATAGATTGATCCGTAATTGTTTAGTTTATTAAAAAACTCTCTTCTAAGCTCAAATATTGCGCAATTTTCATGAGCGATTTTCTTGTCCCAAAATTCTAGCTCAGATTGTTTTGCAATACCTTCCCTAATCGACTTTAAAAGGGTATTTCTATTTTTGAGGCTTTGATTATAACTATTCAAAACTCTAGAATAGCCACTTATGTGTATGCTTAAGTATTGGTCTAAGTCATCTCTCCTACCGCTTGGATCCTCCGATACAAGGTTTACACTATTAGGTGCAAATAGAATCACAGGGTATAAGTTATATATCCTTTTTATGTTTGTTTTTTCATTGAGATAATAAACAGTTTTTGAAAACGAAGAATTATTCCAGTTTATAACCGTTTCCTGAGTAGAGAAATCACTTCTTTCAATTTTTATTAAAACATCTTTATACTCTGCAGACTCGATTGCTAGTCCAGAATGAAAGAAATCTTTATACGTGCTCACTGGTCGAAAACTTTTGCCATAAACAGATAGATAAATTGATTCTAAGATGTTTGTCTTTCCCGCACCATTTGGAGCCTGTATGAGATTGACTTTTTGATCAAACTCTAATAATAGATGCTTGAAATTTCTAAAATTTTTTAAGTATAGAGATTTTATTGGCATTCAAACAAGATTTTGACTATTACAACAACATTTTAAAATCAGACTACAGGTCATAATCTAACAAATATTTATTGGTATTTAATTAATTATACATTCTGATCAAAGGGATAAATTTGACAAAAAATTAATTTTGTTTAAACTTGGTCCCGACTGATATCATCTTTAACATGTCAAGAGAAAATCTAAATAAAAATGCTAAAAAAACTTCGGCATCCAAAAAGTCAAAAAAGGAAAAAAGTGCAGTCAAAAATTCAAGGATTGAACAAAAGACAGCAAGTAGTAAACCTAAAATAAAAGAATCTTCGAAGAGACCAGCAGCCACAAAAAAAAATAAGTTGCAAAATATATCAGATGGCTCAATAGATGTTTTAGATACATTAAGTCAAAATGAGAACTTTGATAATGAAGATAATGAAACATCTTTGGCTGAATACCTAAAAAAGGTCGAGAAAAATAGCTCAAAAGATTTGAAAGAAGATCAAGTAATTTTTGACGATAAATTAGATAATGCCAAACCCACGGAAGGCTACAGGATGGGAGAGATATTGGTTGCAGATGGTAGTGGGGAAAACGATTGGAAAGTTGCTGTACCAATGGATGGAGATGATGAAATGAGCGACCTTCTAAGCGAAGAAGGGCTTTTAACGGAGGACGAAGATCCCTATTTAAATGCTGCAGATTATGATCCAGATAATCCTGAAGAAGATAAGTGGGATGAGGACTAATTCCTAGAGTTTTCATGAAATTTACCTTTTAACCATATGTCAAGTTTATGACTGAGAGATATAAAATAGAAAAGAACTTTGGCCAAAAAAATAGAGTGATTTTTAAGATCATAATCAATAAAGATTACTTTGATGCAGAAATACAAAAAGATTTGGTTAAACTTTCAAAAGAGGTTAAAGTTCAAGGCTTTCGACCCGGTAAGGCTCCTTTAGGCTTAATTAGAGATAAAATCATAAAGGATGCTTTCCTTGAAACTTTTAACAGATTAGTTTTAGACATAACTCAAGAAGTCCTCCTAAATGAAAGTAAAAGTGGTCAGAGGTATATCGCTGGGGTAGATTATGATTTTAGCTTAGATGAACAAATAGATAACAATGAGGATGAGTTTAGTAATTTAATTTCCTATTCCTTCACTGCTTACACGATTCCCAAGGTAAATCCGAAAATAGTGTCTACAAGTGGAATAAAACTAAAAACTGTCGAAGTTTCTGATGATGAAGTTGATGAACTTATAAGGAGTCTAGTTCGTTCAGTCTTAAAAAAAGAGGAAATTGATAGTCTGGGAGGAGAGGAAAACTTTGAATTAACAAATGAATTAGTTGCGAGACTTGGCTATGAGGAGAGTAAAGACCTAGAAAGTCTTAAGAAGACTGTTAGGGAAACAATAGCTACTAGAAAACAAATGGACTCTGAATCGAAGCTTGCTCAAGAAATTACTAAATTTATGTTGGGTAACATAGACTTTGATTTACCAAAAAGTCTGATAAAAAGAAAAGTTGAAGATAAACATCTAGAGTTTTCCAGAAGGTTGTCACAACTAAAAATTAATGAAGAAAGTTTTCTAAAAACTCAAGGTAAAACTCTAGAAGACTTGCACAAAGAATGGGAGGAAGAAATAATAGAACGTATTAAATCTGACATCATATTCTTTGAAGTGGCCAAACTAGAAAATGTAGAGGCCAACGATGAAGATGTGAAAAAAGAGCTAGAAAACTTTCTTAAATCTTATAAAGACGGTAATTTGGATTATAGATACGATAATGCTGAAGTTCATAAGATACTTAGGTACACTTTAACAATAAATAATGGTTTTAAAAAGCTTGTCGAGCTAAGTGGAGCTATAAATTCGGGAAGTGTCAGCTAAAGAGAATATAAGTTCTGGATCTGCAAAATCATAAAAAATTGCTCAAAAAAGTTAGAAGCTTTTTAAAAAACCTATAACCCCAAAGTCTTTCAAACACATCTCAATCAAAAATACGAAGATCAAATCTGCTAAGCTAGTAACGTCTAAATGCTTCTGTAACTCAATAAGCCGCAAAAATAAAAGTTGTGAAGTTGCTAAAAAATCACAGTACTAAACACTCAGATACATGCTTACAACTTTTGATAGGCTTTTTCTATAATATCCTTCTTCTCTAACAAAGTTTCCCTTATTGGTGATATAAGCTTGATCACTTCCTTCGCTATCGCCGGCTTTAAATCTACTGACGAAAGCTTTCCTGACTCGAAATCTTTTTCAAGATCCCAATAAGATAAATAGGCAACATCACCACCCCATTTTTGGGGTCTCTCTACGACAAAAGGCCTACCCTCTAATTCAAGAAAGTAAAACAAAATATACCTAAGTATAGCCAGTAAACAATTACCTTCAACTTTTTTATCCTCCGAATATGCCTTGTTAAACTTCGCATAAATAACTTCGTCACTGTCTTCAAAGTCTATCTTAGAATCTGGATCACTAGAACTCATTTTTCCGGACTTTCCGAGTCCTGGAATCAGTTGATGAAGCATGTGAACTCTTTTTTTATATCCAATTTTTGGCAGAGATTCTCTCGCAAACATAAATATTTTTCTTTGATCCAGACCTCCCAACTGAGCATCAACATTTAAATACTGCTCATCTAGTGCTTGCAAAATAGGGTATAGCATGCTGCCTAGCACCGGATTTTCAACTTGTTTCACTACCTCTGACCCAGCTCCTTTAGCACTAGCAATCGTTGTCAAAGTTGCTATTTTATACATGTCTAAAGTATAGTCTGGAGTCAGTTGAAAATCGGTACCAACAACAAATTTTAGTTTATCGATAGAGGCTCCTAACCTTTGTAGTATTGACTTTATCAAAATCTGATAGTACTGAGTACGATATTCAAGCACTTCCCACTTAGACTTCATATTATCAAGGTATGCATGAATATTGGCAAAAAGTATAGTTACCTCAGCACCAATTCTCAATAAATCAGATACTTTAATCATTGGTAAAAAATATCCAATACTTGGCTTTCCGGTAGGAGCAGTACCCCAATAAACCCTCAAATTTCTATTTAGTAGAATCTGTTTTAACTCTTCTTCACCTACAAGCTCAAATAAGTCCCTTTTAATGAGATCAATTTTTTTCTGGATTTCAGCGAGTTTACTTTCCATAATACGATAATCAGAAGACACCGATTCCAAAACCTCCTTACTCAAAACCTTAACTAAACTTTTCCCAAGAAAAGAATTAATCTCATTTTTTTCTGAGAAAACAGATTGATCAACTTTGGGATTTTTATCATTCACTAAAAATATTCCACTATGATCTTCACCTACACCAATTTCATCTTCAGCTAAAATCATTCCATGACTTAGGATCCCTCGAATTTCCTTAGATTCGAGTTTAATTTCTTTTCCGTTTTTAATAAACCAACCCGGAACTATGTTTCCAGGAGGTAAGTATGCTACAAGATCCCCTTTATCAAAATTATTTGCACCTGTTACTACCTGAATGGTTCCATTTACATCAAATATCTCTTGGGGTAAAGCATACCGCAAATCACCCACATCAAGCATTACCAGATAAAGATTATCAGCATTTGGGTGTTTGTTTTTTGAGACAATTTTTGCCACGAGAACTTTCTCTAAAATAGAATTCATAGAAAGTAACTAAAAAAGCTATGCGTTGTGAATTTTACAACAAAACTTAAATGGGTTTAGATAAAAAAAACTAATTTATCTAACTTGGGAATTAATCTCTTAAAGCCAATAAACACTTTAAAAAACACCGGAAAAGAGTGCCGCTGAATTTCAAAACAGCGATGTAAGGGTGGACCATTAAAGTTTGTTAACGATTGCACTTAGTTGTCCGATTTATCGATTACGTTATAAAACTAAATTAAGCTCATCTAAAAGCAAAATATTTAGTATGAACATAAACCCACTTTAAC
>RFKV01000026.1 GCA_003694175.1 Candidatus Dojkabacteria bacterium
GATTTGATCATAGTATTCTTTATAGATTATTTTTATAACTCTATATAACACATCAAAAACTGCAGCAAAAGCAGAGTGTAAGAAAATAGGAATCATTAAAGTCCACACTTTGTAGTAGGCTAATATTGTAACATTTTCACGCAATTCTGCCAAACTACTTAAAATTTCAATATAAGCGTCTTTTACTAGATAACGATTTTCAGCCCAATTTTTTAACTTGACAACATCGTCCTCCTTCCCATCAAGTACATTCCTTATTAGCTCTAAAAGATTCGCATCGTCTTTAAATTTTCTTTCTATATAATCATCTACGTATTTAGACCCCCTTTCCCTAACAATTTGCTCATAAGTTAAATCTACAACAGGATTTTTACTTATAGCACGCATTTGGTTCAAGTAATATATGCCAAGTGCCTCTTTGGTAAATGAAGAAGTAACATAATCAAAGTGTGGTAATAGTATATAGAAAGAAACCCGATTTAAAAATGCGTCAAGAGTATCACGTGAAACAGTAGGACTATTTTGAGTTGACGATTTACTATCTGGATCCAGAAATTCAATGAAGCCGCCCCCAGGTGCATTACCAGCTAATATAATTTGAAAATTAGGCGGGAACTTTTCACTTCTGTTCATTAAGCCATCCCATAGCTTTAATACAACACTCATGTTCTTTGGGTTAAGCTGAGTAAAAAACTCGTCTATAAATAGAACATATATAGGCGGATTCTTACCAACTGGATTTTCTTTATAAACATCAAAGGCCATTCTCGCTTTCTTTATAAACAACTCAGTGTAAATATCAAAAAGAACATGAGGCCCCTTCGCACTGGCTACCAAACTTTGAATATCCACATCTGTGGCATAGCTAACAATATTCAATAGATGCTGCTCAATAGCTTGGCTGACATCATATCCTTTTCGCATATTTTGAAAATCACGGAAATATAACAACTTAAAATAAGATTCAATTTCTTGCCTTACTTCAATTTTACTTTCACCCTGCACGTTATAACTCGATCTCAAAAAGTCTAAAAAGTCTTTAAAAACAGAACGAACGTAATTATTGAAAACTCTGCTAGTTAAATCCACTAAACTTTTTACACTAACTTTTACTCTTATAATTGACGCCACAGCCAAGTCTTCTTCAAAACCAAGCGTTAAAATAACATCAGAAGAAACACCCTGCGCTGATACACCAGAAAATATACTGCTTAAGCTGTAGTATATATCTTGAAGACTTATTGCTTTCGTGGGTCTGGAGTTATCTGCCTCTCCATAAGTATTCACCATGTCAATAAAATTAGAAGAAATATTAGCATTACTTCTAAGATTTTCATTGAACTCAATATCGGCAAAATATTTTTGTTCATCTTCTTGTTCGTAATCATAATAAAGCGATTCCACGCCTTTACTTTTCAATCGAAGCGCTTTTCTAGTAGATAAAGTATATACATTTAGGCCTTCTAAAACATCATTTGGTACAACTACAACATAATTATATAAAACATCATTCTCATACAAACCTAAAAATACACCTCTATCGCTGTACTCATCCGCCATGTAAAACAACGTTCTATATCTTTCATCTAACTCAGGTCTAACTTTGCCTGGCTTTGTAACATTAAGCCTTTGTGTCACGTTATAATCTAAGAAAGGGAAAGTATCACTAGAAGAGATTTCTTTTTTGCTTATCTTTTCAAAGGTGCCTTCTAACAAGATACTATCAATAAACCTTTTCCAAATAGAAATCAACATTTCTTTATCCAACTTTTCTATTGAACCATCATACACCTTTTTAGTGTAATTAGCAAAAGATACAAGTAAAGAATAAATAAGAGTTAAAATATAATCATTAAAATTGATTTGTTCCCCAGGCGTTTGTGTTTCATTAAAATTGAGTTGCTCCCCAGAATTTTCTTTTTCCTTCAACATTTTGTAAAAACTATCGTAAATATAAGCAGTAACTAACCTCGCAACTTCAGCAGCAATATTCCAGTAGTTATCTAAGTGAGCTTCTAAAAATCTATACTTAAAAGAATTCTGCCCTTTTGAATAACCAGGCTCGACAGACTTCAAAACAGATCTCAAGAACTCTAAGAGAAATAATAAGGAAGCACCAAAGAAAGTATAAAAGATGACACCAAAGAGAATTGTAACATTATAAACACCAGCAGAATTAACACTTTTTAAGAGATTTACAAGCTTTTCTAATTCATTTTTAGCATCATTTATTTCTAATGCGTTAGCTTCCACATTGCCATATATTTTTTCCTTTAAATTTGCTATTTTGCTTGATAACTTATCAAAAATTTTGTTATTAACATCAGGATTACTATCGTTGTAAATGGAATTAAAGAAAAGTTTAAAGAAATCGTTTTTAACGAAATCCTCAATGAGTTTCATAAAAGAAACAAGCAAAGGCGATATTACTTTTTGAACTTCGTTATCTTCTTGTTTTGTTTCTAATATAGCCGTTATAGCCATTGGTGCTGTTTCAGGATCATATCGGCTTGCGTCTAAAA
>RFKV01000027.1 GCA_003694175.1 Candidatus Dojkabacteria bacterium
CAAATCTAAGACGTGTTCATTCAAGAAACCGTCTATCAGTTCATTGATGATCCCAAAGAAATCAAGGAGAATAGCGTATGCTTTGAAAACTTTGAAAAAACTATTCGTAGTGGAGTTAATACTCTAGGAATGCAACTTAAACCAAATCTTAAAGGTGTTAATATTGAAGAACTAAAGAAAATGAGTGATTATGAACTAATAGAGTTCTTCTTTAATCTTTTTGAACCCGTAGCAAAGGAGATTTCGCAAATGATTAGTGAAACTATTGATAAACATCTAAATAATCAAGGTGGGCAACAAAATCAAAATAACAATCAGCAAATCCAAGGAAACCAAAATAGTCAACAAAATCAAGGAAGCCAAGATAGTCAACAAAATCAGGGTGGACAAAATAATCAACAAGGACAAGATTCTCAATCTAATAATGGAGATTCGTATGGCAACTTCTTTGAGCTAGTCAACGATATCTTTAATGATGTTGCTAATCAAATAAGAGATAAGGCAAAGAATGATTCAAAGTTTAAAGATGATTTGGCAAATGCGTCTTCTTTTGGACCATTGGATAATTCCATTAAAAATGAAATCATTCGTCAACTTCTCGGTGAAGGTACTGAGGTTAGTGATTATGATGATGAAAAGAACAGGAGAATACTTGAAGGATTTTTGGAGAAAAATAAAAAGCATATCGGTACTACAGGTGGATTCCTTAGGAATATTCTCCTTACTAATGAGAAGATAAAGATTCCTCAGTTTGTTCTTCAGTTATTTAATCGCCTTTATCGTGGAGGATATTTTAGGCATAGGATTGTTTATCCTAAGAAATCATTCAAAAGCAAGGATGGCCTAGTATTGGGCAAAAAGAAATATTTCGGCCTTGAAATGTATGTCATTGTGGACACTTCTGGATCAATGGGCGGTGAAGATTTGGAAAAGTCAATGAAGCTATTGAGGTTTTTGGTAGAGAATAATGCAAATGTGTTCCTCTATTTCAATGATGTTGATTTTCAAGAGATAGAGAATGTTAATAGTGTAGCAAAGCTTTACAAAGCCGTGAAAAATGGTATTAATGGTGGTGGAGGAAGTGTTTTTGATAAAGTTTTTGAACATGTAGCTAAAAAGGGCATTCCTGGTATTGTTATTACAGATTTGTACATTTATGGATTAGAAAAACTTCCAAGAGATGCTGTCATTATTGCTACAAAGGATTATAACAAACAAACTTTTGATGATTTAGTGAACAAAGGCTATACAATCGTCAAAATGGAGGATTTGGAGTAATAAGATTAATATTCTCACAAATCTTTCTTTTTCAATGATTTTTTATTTCTCAAAACTTAAGGAGAAAACAAATAAACGCTATCCTAAATATATATTTCCCTGCTAGCCTTTTCCTCGTAAAATCTTGCCCCCTCTCAATCCCCACAAGGCCTTTTTCTATCCCCCCTTGACCTTATAAGGCTTTAGCAGTAAGCTTTAGGGTAAGGGGGGGGTGCCGATGACGCAAGACCTCATAAAAGAACTAGATGACTACGAAGATATCAAACCTTTTCTTCCATTTACAGAAATCCTTGAATCAGGATACTTTTTCTCAGAAAAGGGTGTTGATAATGAAATAAGGATTATAAAAAAAGAAGACTATCTTAGAGTGATATCTCGCTTGGCAGTTGATAAAAAGGATGAAGATTACATCCGCTTTTTCCATCAAGTTTTTGATCCAGAAATAAAATACTATTTAGTAGCACAAACAAAATACTATTTAGTAGAACACGAGTGTGGAGAAAGTAGAGTTCTTTCTAACATTGCAAAACATCTTCCTTCTTATACATTTGAAAGATTTAAGTTTAATGAAACAGAGTATTTTAAGAATGAATTAGCGTTTTTTAGTAAAACTTATCCTAATGTCTATCTTTTGATACTTGATTATAGGATTGAAGTTTATAAGGAGAATAGATTGACTAAGCAAGTAAGGATTATTGAAGAACCAACCTTTGGACGAATATATAAAGTCAAGTATCGTCAAGAAGTTTTTTAGAGTTTATTGTTTTTTTTGTTTTCACAGAAAAACAAGTAAACGCTATCCTTTATTTATAGGTATCCGAAAGCTTACATCCCACTTGACTTAAGGCGATCACTCTGTTAGACTTTAGGCAGAGGAGGTGTAGGCATGAAAGAAGACAAAAACTATGTTAGGGCGCTAAAAACAAAAATTTCAGAAATTAGCGATTTAATAAAATTGTCTTCTCTTTCAATTGTTACAATTAAAAACTTCTATTTTGATAGTGAAGTTAGGTCAACAATATATCACATTTGCGAAACAGACCTGGGAAAAAACTCGTTTGATAGTTATCTTAAAGCTATTATTAAAGCAGTATTAGATGAAGATGCTAATAGAAAGGTGGATAATATTAAGTTTTATGAGGAAGAAAAGTTATTTTTTGTCACTAACGATGATAACGGAAAAATAATCCTAAAAGAGATGACAGAAGAAAATGTTCTTTCATTTGTCAAACCCAATATTGAAGATTACTTTCCTGACTTTATGTTCTTTCCCATCCTAGAGTATGATGAGTACTTTTTAGATGAGGCAAGATTCAGTAAGTTGAAAAAGATAAACTCTATCGTAGGTTTAGGATTTCTCTTAACCTACGATTACAAGTTTTAAAAAGGGGAGGTGGTGGGATGGAAAGATTTTTAAAGTCAGGGCTATTTAAAATTCTTAGCAAAAAGAAGGCTTATATGGAAGTTACTTATCATCCTAGCGAAAGAAATATTTTTGCCAAAGAAGTAGTTTCTAGTTTTGAATTTTATAAAACACTTATTACTTGTGATTATTCTGAGAAATACCAAGTTTTTTATAAGTGCATTGGACATTTTTACAATAGATTCTTATCTGTTCCTGTTGAAAGAGGTGCTCCAAAGAAATTTGATGTAGAATTTTTGAATGATGAAAAAATAAACAAAAAGTATTATTCAATCTTAATTGACGATTATAAAGCTATTGAAAAAAGTGTAGATGTATATGTTACTTATTTTAAACCACAGCAAATAACGGAAATAAAAGATGTGAAAAACTTGCTAGATGCTAATATTTTATTTGTTGCAAAAAG
>RFKV01000028.1 GCA_003694175.1 Candidatus Dojkabacteria bacterium
AGATAGAATCACAGATATATATTTTGTCTAAGCTTGGATTAAACTAGTGTATGCAGCTTTTACTTTAAAAGACATTTGATTTAATTTTAATCGACAAGTTGTAAGAAACCTCAAATGAGTTTAAAGTAACTTGGTGTTGAACTTATCCTCAAAGTTCTTCAAAACAGCCTCAAGTTCTGCAACACTTGATACCTGCATCAAGTTTTTTCTTAGTTCGTTTGCTCCTTCAAATCCAGTTGAGTACCAGCCATAATGTTTTCTCATTTGGGAAAACAATTTAGGATTGGGGTATGTCTCAATGTAGTACTTCGTGTGTTCTCTTATTAATTTAAGTTTAATCTTCGTGTCACGTGTGTCGTAATTTAGGGGTATTTTATTTTTATTAAATGTTTGGTTGATTTCGTAAAAGATAAAAGGATTGCCTAGACTAGCTCTACCAATCAAGAATCCGGACGCTTGCGTTTTTTTAAGTATTGCTATCGCGTCGCTTGATGTTTTTATATCCCCATTGGCAATAATTGGCACACTTGAGATTTTAACTGCTTTTGCAATCTCGTCCCAATCAGCACATCCTTCATACATCTGTTTTAAAGTTCTTCCATGAATTGATATCCATTCTGGTTTTTCTGAATTCAACGTTTTAACCCAATCCTCCGTGATCGGTTTGTCGTATCCAATTCTTGTTTTAACTGACACTGGGATTGGCTTTCTTTCTACTGCTTGATATAGCAGATTAAATAGTCCATTCGAGATTGTTGAGACATTTTCCAAATTAGTGTATTTAAGTATAGCTTTTTTCAATTGCTCTTGTTTTTGTTTTTCAAACTGTTTTAGGGTTTTGTCGGAAACTCCGGTGATTTTTCCATCGGAAACCCAATCCACAACTGCTTGTTTTACTGACCTAATTATTTGTAAAGCCAGTTCCGGTGTTTTTATAAGCCCGGCACCTGCTCCGCTAGATGCAACGTTTTTTGCTGGACATCCCATATTTATATCCACTCCGTCAAATCCAAGTGCACAAATAATTTTAGTAGCGTGATAGAAATACTCAGGCTCATTACCGTAGATTTGGGCAATTATATTTCTTTCTGATTCGTCGTATAAAAAATGGTGAAGAAGCTTGTCTCCTGCAACACAAATTCCCCTAACATGTGTAAATTCGGTGAATATCAAATCTGGATTACCATATTTTTTAATTATGTACCTAAAAGGAGCGTCTGAAACTCCATCCATTGGTGCAAGACCCACAACAGGACTCTTAAATTGTGACAGAAAACAATTATTATTCATTGAAGACTTTGTAAATTTAATTAATTCTTCTACTTTTTGGAACGAAATTAAAAGATAAAACTTATATTACTATTACTTAGTGAACAATTAACCTCAGGCTTTTATAAACTATCAGAAAGCATCTGCTAAAGTGAGGTAATAGAAAAATCTGGATTGCCTAATCTTAATTTTACGTGCATGATTGTACTTTTTCGTATGCATCTGTTTTAACCTAAGCATTTTAACAATGTAGTTGTATAGAAATATCAAACTCAGCACAGTTTATGGCTTAACTAAATTTTACAAAATTTTACAAAGATTAAATACTTTCTTAACTCTAATCTTTGTAGTGCTGTGATGTTGTAAAAAATTTTATTAACCTTATAATTGCCCAGAGATAATTTTTTTGTATTAGTTTAGACATGCAAAGGATTTTAATTGGGGATCTTTCGAAACATAAATTCCAATCTGTTTTAGTAGCTGGTTGGGTAAAGAATATAAGAGATATAGGAAAGATAGTTTTTATCGATGTTAAAGACAGGTCGGGATTGGTTCAGTGTGTTTGTTCCGATAAAAACAAAATTAAATCTCTAACTTTGGAATCTGTTGTTCAGGTTGAAGGTGAAGTTCTTGAAAGACCGAAAGAAACGATTAATCCAAATATAGAAAATGGTGAAATAGAATTATCGGTAAGTAAATTAGTAATTTTAAACAAGTGTTCCAGCCTGCCGATACCAGTTGATGGAGATGGATATGAGATAAAAGAAGAGGCTCGCTTAGCGTATAGGTATTTAGATTTAAGAAGGGATAGGCTAAATAAAGCACTTAAGCTGAGATCAAGACTTAGTTCGGAGATTAGAGATATTTTTTTGGAAAATGATTTTATTGAAGTGGAGACTCCAATTCTTACTGCCTCAACTAAGGAAGGAGCAAGGGACTTTGTGGTACCTAGCAGAATGAACCCTGGCAAGTTCTATGCTTTGCCACAGAGTCCTCAGCAGTATAAGCAATTGTTGATGACAGCAGGAATTGAGAGGTATTTTCAATTTGCTAGGTGTGTAAGGGATGAAAATCTCAGAGCTGATAGAGGTTTTGAATTTACTCAAGTTGATGTAGAGATGAGTTTTGTCGAGAAATCCGATGTCATGGATTTTATAGAAAACATGATTATACGGGTTGTCGAGATACTGGGTGGAAAAATTTTAGAGAAACCTTTCCCAAGATTTACGTACAAGCAAGCTCTTGAAAGGTTTGGCGCAGACAAGTTTGATTTAAGAAATGATGAACAAAAAAGAGACGGTATTTTGGCTTTTGCTTGGGTTGATAACTTTCCATTTTTTAAGAGGGTCGATGAAGGAGATTTATCAGAGGTTAGAGACGGTAGGTCTGGTTGGACCTTTACGCATAATCCTTTTAGTGCACCAATTCCTGAACACCTGGATTGGCATATTAAAGGTGAGAATATAGACCAGATAATTACTCAGCAGTATGATTTAGTTTGTAACGGATTTGAAGTTGGAGGTGGAAGCATTAGAGCACATCAACCCGAAGTGCTAAGAGCTACTTTCAAAATTATGGGATATGACGACGATTCTATAGAGAAAAGTGTTGGTCACATGCTTAAAGCATTTGAGCTAGGCACTCCACCTCACGGAGGGATTGCACTAGGACTTGATAGATTAGCAGCCTTAATTTTAAACGAAAAATCTATTAAGGAAGTAATAGCTTTCCCCATGACTTATCAAGGAAGAATTTCAGTTATGAATGGACCAAGTGAAATCTCAAAAGAGCAGTTAATTGAGTTGGGAATAAGTGTTAATTCAGAAAAAAATAGATCAGGAGAAGAAATTGATAAGGCTATTCAGGAGTATTTGAAATCTCAAAATAAAAAATTTGAGTACATAATTCATCCGGAGCTTTCCACAAGTGAGGACCACAAAAAGGCCGGCATCATAGATATTACTGAAGGCCGAAAGTGTCTAATTTTGTCTGGTAAAAAGACAAAGAAGAATTATTTATTTGTTATCCCCTCAGTAAAAAAGTTAAATCGAAAATTAGTCAAAGAAGCCATTGGAGAAGAATTCGATTTCGAAAAGCCAGAAGTAATACAATCTAAGTATGGAGTTGAGGTAGGAGGGGTTCCACCGTTTGGAAATCTAATAAACTTACCAGTGTATTATTGCAAAAGTGCGGATGATAAAGAGTTTGTCAACTTTAGTACAGGTATCAAAACAGCTAGTATACGTATCAAAACTAAGGACTTTCTGGATGCGTTAGGAAATGTAACGATTGGGGTCTTCTCAGACTAATCGGTTAGATATTTAAGGTAAATTTTTCAGTTGTGATTGAAGTCTTAAGTGCGGAAGAACTTTTTTGATTCTGCTGGACCTAAAATTTGCAATGTTTACCTTGAACATGATAAAACTTGTTAGCTAGAACGCCTGAATTTGACTTACCTCCGAACATTGTGGAAATATGCTTTGGGAACTTTTATCCTTGTATTCTGGCAATGTTACGCTGAATGTACTTCCTTCTCCAACCTTAGATTTAACATCAATCTTACCGTTCATATATTTAACTAGCTGATAAACGACATAAAGTCCAATTCCTGTTCCTCCAGGTCTGATGATCTGCCTGTCACCAATTTTTGCATTTGTAACCACATAGTTTTTTGCTCTAAAAAATTTTTCACCCAAATGCTTCATATCCTCCTCAGAAATTCCTTCACCTGTATCAATTACTGAAAATGTTACATTTTCACCATCTTTATACACTCTAATAGTCACTGTTCCATACTTAGTATATTTTATTGCGTTACTGACGAGGTTATCAATGACTTGTTGAAGTCTTAATCTATCTGCAAGACAGTAGGTTCTTTCATTTGGCAATTCTTTAATGAGTTTAATTCCTTTTGAATCAGCCATTTGCTGGTATGCAATAAATGAGTCATTGACTACGTCAAAAACGTCGACTTTTTCTTTACTCAATTCGAGTTTTTCATTATCGATTTTTGCTGAGGCTAATATAGTTTCAAGCAGAGAAATCTCTCTTCGTATACTTTCATTTGCCATTTCTATGTAAGTTTCCATCTTAGTGTCGTCTAAAACTCTTTTATCCCACATTATTTTTATCATTCCTAAAAGATTTCTGACTGTTGTTATCGGTGTTCTTAACTCATGACCAAGTATGTCAAGCATATCTCTTTCAATCCTCAGTGATTCGGCTAACTTCTTATTTTTTTCCTCAATTTCATATGTTGCTGCCTTTATTTTTTCCTGCAATGATTTATTAAAATCTTTAACCTCCTGATAAAGGTTTGCTCTTTGTAAGCCTAGTGCTGTGGTAGAACAAAGACTTTGCAAAAATTTTTTTTGCCAAGACGTGTAAATCAAACCCGAATCCTTCCGACTTAACATTACAATACCAAGCATTCTTTCACTGTTGAATATTGGGATTATTATCTGCATATTGTTTGCTTTCATTTCCTCAATAACCTGTAAAACCTCATTTTTTTTGTCAAGGAAGTCTTCTGGGAACTCTAATTCAACTTCCTCAACCTGAATTGGTTTATATTCAATTTCTTTCCACCAAACAAAAAGTCCTTCAAATGACTTTGGAAGTTTATGAGAGTATTCTTTCGGTTCAAAATATTTTTGTCCGTTATCAAGCTCTATGTATATGACGAAATCTAGTGGATTAAGTGTTTGTCTGATTGTAAGCTTTAAAAGTAAAATAATTTCTTCGTAGTTTAGAAGTACACTTACATCCTCATTAAACTTAATTAGGACATCCTTTGGATCCCACCCTGGATTTAAAATTAAACTACTAACTTTTTCTGAGACGGATTTTTTGTACAGATCATATATGTATATAAAGCCTAGAGAGATTGGAATACCAAGAAGTAGGGTTGATGGATTAAGTGGACTTCCGTAAATTGCAGTCTGGAAAATTACCACTCCATAATAAATTACTATTACGATCAGACTTCCTAGCGTGAAGTACATCAGTCTAGCTAATATGAATCTAATTTCAAACAGGCCGTATCTAAATATGGCATAAAAAATAAACAAAACCCAAACCACTGTAGTTATTTGTCCCACCCAGTTGAGATCAAATACCCTCATTGTTGGCAGAATCAGGTTTGTTGTCATTCCAACTGTTGATGTTATTATGGATCCGAGGAGTAGAGTTGTTATTTGTTTTTTCTCTCTGAAATTATTAGTTTGTCCGAGTTTTAAAAACAATATGAAGAAACTAGCTAAGAAAAAAAGCGGTATGTGTATGTTGTAATACATGTATGAGTTTCCAAAATTGATAACTTTTTCTTTAGTATCATCTAACACTTTCCTTATTTGGAGATTTAATAGAAAGCGTGGTGTTAGATGATACTAAAGAAAAAGTTATCAATTTTGGAAA
>RFKV01000001.1 GCA_003694175.1 Candidatus Dojkabacteria bacterium
GTTACAATCATATAAGTGAATTTACTATGGATTGGTACAGTAAATGGGAAGCCAAGAAAGATGATGCGCAAGAACAAAGACTAAGTGATTTCGAGTTTTCATACTTGCTTTTCAATCAAAAGGAAGCTACTGGCGTGATAAAGTATGGAGGCCAGTTTTATTACATACGCCTTGCTATCAAAAATAATCCTGAACTTGAACTTACCGATTTATACTTTTTCAACACTTCCAACGCTGATAGTACTGATAGTAGCGATAAGATCATCAGTATTAGCAGTTTTTATGTGTATTTTCTAACTATAAATGATCAAATAACTGATGTTGACGAATTAATTAACACTGAGATTCAGAAACTTGAGGATGTACTATGTCGACACTTCAGTTCTAACGTCAAAATTCAGATGGAAAAAAGCCTCAAAGATTATATTCGTCCTTACATTGTTTTCACGTTAAAGACAATTGAGGATAATAGTAAAGCAAGTGAAAGTAAAAGTGAAAGGTTGAAACGGTTACCATTACCTCTTCCGCAGGTAGAAACGATAAGGGAAAAAAGACCTGGTAAACATAAACCAGGTAAACCAGAATCATATCGATCTCCAAGAGTTGCAGGACCCAAGTCTCCTCAGAAATCACTTTTCGACTCTGAGCAATAACATTAACATTTGAAAATGCTCAAAAACTAATATATCATGGAAACTATGAAGTTTAGTCTCCTAGTAAGCAAGTTTCATGAGTTTGGTCCTATTGCAAAACTTGCAGTTTTTATTGGTTTTTTAATTGCTGCCTTAATCACAACACAAGCAATTGAGCAGATACTATCTTCACGTTATCGCCCTTATGGTTTTTTTCAAAGTATATTCGCCAATTCTCCAAACAAACAGACTACAACTTTGACATCAAGTTTAAATAAGGGTGGTCAGAATATCGGTGGTGTGTTTGACTCAGGTATGGCTAACTTAATTTTTGAAAAAGAGAAGAATGCAAATATAAATTCAGGTTTTACACTGACTATTGTGAACACCATGGATGATTTATCGAAAGCAAGTAGTTTTATTAACGTTGCAAAAAGTTTAGGAAAAACCACAGTTATTAGGTTTTGCGTTAACGATGGGAGTAACACGAATGGAAGTAATGGGACGCCTTGCTCGAAAGAATTTGCATTTGCAGGTGCAAGCATAAATGAAAATCATGGAATTGTCCGCTTCTGTTCTCAGCTTGCACAAACTGTGGGTACAGACTCCTTTATATGTACAACTGGACCAAATGAGGCATCTTCAGATTACGAGTTCAAACAATTTGGATATACATCGTTGAATTTGCCAGATATTGTTAGCAAGTCAATTCAACTTGCAAAAATACTTAAAGGTAAAGGTATCCAAACTTCAACTTTTTCAATGAACGTTGTAACCGAGGGAAGTCCAGAATTTACGGAATATACAAAACAACTTGCAAATCTTGATGCTTCTAGCATATTTGATTATGCAGCAATAAATGTTTACGATGTAAGACAATTTGAGTCCTTTAGACGTTATTCAGAAAGTAACATAAACGGAAATACTATTAAGGGTTTTTTTGAGTCTAAAGGGGTTAAAATATTGGTGACTGAAACGGGATCATTGCTTCCTGATAAGTCTGCTGCTTTTGAAACCTTAAAGAAAAACATTGAACTATTCTGTACTGATGAAAATGTCTCAGGTGTACTTTTATTTAGGTCAAGTGAGTCGCTATTTGGTGAGGGTGCGCCTTTCAGACCTTATATAAAAGATTTTTTGGGTGGTCCAGACTCAGGTGGAAATTTAAGAACTCCACAACTTTGGAATGATGATCAACTTAGAGAATTATTAGATTCTTGTAATGTAAATTTTTTAAAAAGAGAGTCAAGATTCTTCGAGGAGCCTTATGACATATCAAGCTTTCTTGAAAGGTGTACATCGCTTAATCCAATAACTAACCTTCCAAATCACACAAGTGATTTTTGTTCAACTATATTTAGATCTAAATCAGGAGTGAACGATGGAGGAGCCTTAACGACTGAAAAATTAATTAGGTATCGTGGTGAAAAAGAGAACTACATACCAAACTTAGGATTTGGAGCAGTTTTGATACTAATTTGGAATGGTGATGTGGGTAAAGCTATTGATTTGGTGAGAGAATCAAATAGATTAGGATATCTGCCTATTATTCGTTTTTGCTATTTATCACAACCGAATGAGCCTGGAGTAGGATGTGAGCTGACATTTGAGATTGAAGATCAAAGAAGTTTTGCAAAAATTTGTGAGACGATTTATAAAGGGACAGAAGATGTTAAAGCCCAATTTGTTTGCATTCTAGGACCAAACGAACCACATCTTGAGTGGACATCTTTTTTTAATGTTAAAAATAGAGAAATAGGTGGATCAATTAATTACTCTACTTTTGTAGAAGGTGCAAACAAAAATGCTGAATATCTTCAAAAATATAGAGATAGAATGTTTTTAGCGCCTGCTATATTTGATGTTGCGTCTTGTAAGGATGCTCCGGGATATCTTTCAGGGTCACCCAAAATAAAGCCTGAATTATTCGATTATATCTTAGGTAACATCTACTCTCTTGAAAGATTAAATGGTGGATACTCACAGTACGTTGAAGCTCGGTGCACTCCAAAATTATCCTTAAAACAGTACGTAGAAAAAAATGAGCTTAAGTTTATAGCAACTGAAATTGGTCCAGATCGACCACATATTAAAGAAATGAAAAAACTATACGAGCAGGATATAATCAACTATTGTAAGGATAATTCAATAGATTATTTTTTGTATTTCAAACAAGTATACGTAACTAAAGAAGAAATTGAAGAAATTCTGGCAGATCAGAAGAAGGAAAAAAAAGAAGAAAAAGTAGATCCATACGACCTAGGAATTTTAACAATAGACGAAATTTTGAGGTATAGTAGTTATTGTCCAAAAGATCTACCGCTTGCCGAGTTCAACGTAAACACAATTCTCTATCAAGAATCAAAAAGTAACAAAGCCGCAAGTGTAAAAACTGAACGTGTGCCTCAAGGATCTGTAAATTCCACAAATCCAAGTTTCATGAAAATGAATTGCTCAGGTGACAAATGTACATACAGTGGTAGACGTACTGTGAGAATAAACGCTAATATAAAAGCAATAAGTTCAGCAACAGGCAATAAGTATTTCACCGCTGTAAGTTTACCTTTATACAATAGTTTTGTTTCAGGAGAATATCAAGTTGAACCTCTTGCCAATGTTTCAGGTATGGCCATTGTTAATGGAAAGAATTATCCGATACCTACACTAGGAACATTTTTAGCTCAGTCTGAAATAATGAAATACTCATTTGTCTCTTTGACATCAACTATAACAGAACTAAACATAAATCCGGGTATGCTAAGAGAAAATTACCTTATGAACTTACAAAAGGATAAGTATCTAAAAAGGGAAAGACAGATAAAAAATAGTTCAGTATATTTTGGTGAAGATTTTAGACATGTTCTTATAAGTCCAAAAAAAGTTCTTACCGACAACAAGTTTATATCACTAAGACCAAACAAAGATGGTTTAAAGTCAGACGAAATCAGTGCGGCGATGTTTGGGAACGAAATTTTAAATTATCGTAGATATGATCCATTGAAGTTTGACCGGGCAAATTTTGTTAAGGAAATACAAGGAAGAAAGATAAGATATTATGACATACCGGAAAATGATGTATGGGGGCCAGAAATTGTGATGGATGACTTTACCGGCTCAGTACGTTCCATAGATGTATGCTGGAAATATGCGAGAAGAAATCTTGCTGTTGATGATACAGATAAAAATATACAGATCTTTGGTAAGCCTAGCTGTAATTTTAGGCCGAACAATGTAATATTAGATGCGGAAGGTAAGCCATCAAGGTGTAGTTTGCAAATAAACCCCTCTGTGCAATGTAATGTTAGGTTGGGTAATTGTAATGGTTTATCCAAAAAAGCTTTTGAGGCTTGTTTTGGATTTGATGGGATGTTGGAAGGAGCAGTGTACTACAGAACTGAGAATTATTTAGTGCCAGATAATATTGAAATCCAAGGAGTGATGGATAGTTTATATGAGATGTACAACATCATAAACAGAAATCTCTCTGAACGAGGTTTTAGGCTAAATACCGGGGATTACATTTATGCAGCTAAGGCAACTGTTAAAAGTTCAATTAAGGACTTGAATAGGATAAATGAGATAGGACAAAGTTCTGAACCAAAATCATTATTTAAAAGTTTAGATCCACAACTGAGCTACACCAAATATGATCCAATAAGCAAAAGTGTTACGTCAACTGAAGAAGCGTTAAAGTATGAATTATTTGAGAATGATGTTCCACAAGCTAGGGCTCGAGGACTATATGAATCATATAAAGATCTAGAATATGTAATACCCCATTTAGGTCTAGGATATTTGTTTACTGAAATGATCACTGGCTATTTAAGAGACGGATATCTGTCTTCCGTACAAAAACCTGTTCCACAAACAAGAATCACTAATCCTTTTTATAAAGTTCCAGAAATTTGCGAGATTGATCAGTATCTTTGCTCTGTTGAAAATATTTTAGCTCCTGAAATTTCTGAAATTTTTAGAATTAATCCGATTTTGACATGTGATGTTTATCACATTCAAAAGACATTTGAGAACGAACTCGCAGTAAAAAACAAACTCAAAGAGTTAAATTTAAGTTCTAATGAATTCTTTGAATCTGCTATAAGAACAATTTTCAAATTTCCAAAACAAAATTTAAGAATCCCCTGCATTGAAAGTATAGAGGCAAGATCAAAAATTGGACAGTTTGAAGCTGAACTTTGTAGACGAGGTTATGTTATCCAAGGATTGTGTATAAATAAATGTGATCCAACCGAAGTTAGTCCAGGTGGTAGTGTAACCGACTCATTAGGGTACAAATTGTCAAACCCATCGTGCCCCGTGAAAGGTGGAAAATGTAGACAAGGGCCTTACGGAAATGTAAGTCACTCTTGTAAGCCCGGAGTAGGAGGTTCGCTTGCCTTTGATTTTATTGGTTTTCAAAATTGGGAGTTGTATGCTCCTGAAGATGGTAAATTTTATGCTGGTGACGCTATCGACGATCCTAGGGTGATGAAATATTGTATAGGTAGGACTAATGTGACCGTAAATGAATTAGCAGAGTTAAATAAGCACAAATCTAGATCAGAAATTGAGAGAATAGTAGCTAATAATGGAGGAACTGACTCGAATGGAAATATTAAAAACCCGATACTTTATTCTCCCGGTGGAAACTTATATTTCCAAGGCAATAGCGGAATTAAATACTACTTTGTACATATAGCTGTAAGCCAGAGCCAGATTAATGATTTAAAAGCTCAAGGAGAGATTAAAGGTGGAAGTAAAATTCAAGTAAAGGGAACACCAATTAAAATACATCGAAATCCATTTGGTTTGCAAGTTTATTGTATGAATGGGCCACATTTACACTTTGAGTCAAGTTATGCAGGTCTTGGGAAAAACAAAAAAGTTACAGATGGGAAAAAACCGGGCGATCCGTATAGGTTTTTAGTAGATGTTTTAAAATGTCCTGAACAACTTACCAAATGTGACATAGATTCGGGTCCTAATTGTAGTGGTAATAAATCAGTAGCATCAGGATATCAGTCTAATCCATCAGAAAATGCTATTGTTAGTAGTACAGAGTCGAGCGTATGTATACCTGAAGAAGAAAAATCAGGCGATGAACAAGACAAGTCAAATAATAAATGTAACGAGTTTAACTGTGGCTTAGGTAGTAAATCTAATGATATATTTAAAAACTCATTAAATTGTGCGACAAATACAATTAGTAACAATATTGGCCGCGGGTTGAGTTTAGGCAGAGTTGTGGATAAATACGGACCTTTTTGGGACAACGAGATTAGAGGTATAAAAGGTTCAAATACTAACACAAGCATGCCTTTTGGCTATAGATTAATTGTCGATTTTTATGACAAATACAAACCACCAGGCACACCTGGAGGTCGATCTTGCGCTGATGCACCTCCTGAGAAAGTCAGACAATCTGATATTGGTCTAACCCCGGACCAACTAAAAAAAATCACGGAAAAAGACTTTGCATCTTGGACATATAAAAATCCTGAAGGTAAACAAGCTTATGACTATTATAGAGGTGCACTTGATAAATGTGGTCTTGGAAATAATGTTAGATGGACAAAAGAGTCCTCGTCTTTTGGAAGTTTTGAAGGGTTAAGTAGAAATGAAGGCATAAGTGATGAAAACCTAAAAAGTCAACTACGGAGGTTAGTTGATGAATTAGTTCGTAAGGATGTTAATTACAGGGGTATTGCATATTTAAAAAATGTTCCAAAAGAAAAAATTTTAGCCGTCTTAGTTGAGTCTTACAAAAAAAACGTTAATCCATTCTTGGTTATGGGTGTTTGGGCAACGGAGAGTTGGTTTGGCCAATTTCAAGAAATCAATTTTAAAAGCAAAGAAAAGTCTTGTAACTTTTTTTAATTGAAATCTGGGATGATTGATAAATTTCTAAAGCTTATAAAGGCTATTAGATTTCCAAAAAACAAGTTTTATTTAGCTTTCTTCTCTTTTATTACAGTACTAGTTA
>RFKV01000002.1 GCA_003694175.1 Candidatus Dojkabacteria bacterium
AAAAAGATAAAGCTAATATAATTCAAAAAACTTTTAACAGAACTAATATTTGTGATACCAACTTTTTTTAATATACTTTGTAAAACAAGAATAAAAATTTGCCCACCATCCAAAGCAGGTATTGGCATTAAATTAAAAATGGATAAAGACAGATTCAAAAAAATCATAAGCAGAAGCAATGAACTAAATTTTCCTAAAGAGAAAATTTGATAGGTCTGGTCTGCGATGGCAGGAAGACTTCCTAAATTTTCCGAAACTGGATCGAGAGATTTACTATTCAACGCTGTCTTTATTATTTCAAGTAAAGCAGAAATCTGATAACCCAACATGTCTAGTATAAATTTAGTTGAACCTACTAGACTATTTTCGTATGCCAAGATGTAAAGCTCTTGAGTCGTTGATACTTCGTTTCCATTTATCTCTTTTAGGACCAACCCAAGAATTACAGCTGACTGGTTTCTGTAAGGAATTTGAACTTCTACTGTGAAAATGGAGCCGTCTCGCAAAATTTCAAAAGTTGTCTTTTTTCCTTGCAAGGATGAAAGCACAGAATTAAACTCTTCAAACGATTTAAACTTAATTCCATTTATGGATAGTATGTAGTCGTTAAGTAAAAGCGAATTCTCAAATTTGTTTGACAAGTTAGTATTAACGTCAACAACCTTTAACAGAGAGTATTCATATTTTTCTGTGCTCAACCAAATTTCTAACCCATCATCATCACGTATCACAGCTCCATTATCCTTAAAATCAATTAGTAAATACTCACGATTATCGTTAAAAGACAAAGCATCATTCACGTCTTTATTTCTGGGATCCAGCTCAAAATCTGTAATGAGTCTTCCAACTTTCACTAAATCTGATTGGAATGTGTAGTTAGATATCTTTGGCAAATATATTTTTTTTGAATCAGATAAATTGAAGTAGAAAATTGCAAGTAGGAATGCAAAAAGTATATTAAAAAAAACCCCGCCTAACAAAATTACTATCTTTTTAAATAATGAAATTTTATTAAATTGTGAATCTTGACTTTCCTGATCTATGTTTACAAAACCACCGAGTGGAAATAATCTGATTGAAAATTTTGTTCCAAGGAAATTTTTAGAGAAAATCAAACGTCCGAAACCAATAGAAAACTCATAAACATGAACTTTAAAAATCTTACAAAAGAGGAAATGTCCGAACTCATGCACAGTTATAAGGGACGAAATCAAGAGGAGAAACACCAAAAAAGAGTATAGGTTAGTCAGTAAGTGCAAAAAAGTTATCATCCTTCCTTAATCTGAGCCTTTTTTTCATCAGCTAATTTAGAAACTTGTTCAACGAAATTATCCAAAGTTCTTTGTACTTCACTTAACAGATTTTCTCTGTCGTCCTCTCTTAGAGTTTTGTCTGACTTAATTTTTGAATTTGTATCTTGTCTTTTTAATCTCATTCGTACTTTAAATGATTCCTCCAGTTTAGACAACTGATTTATCTTATTTACTCTTTCCTCTTCTGTTAAGGGATGAAACTTTAGTTTAACCGATACACCATCACTACTAACTGTTGCACCTAAACTAGATGACTGTGATTGTAAAGCGCTAACCACATTACCTAAAATCGACCTATCAAAGACATTAACATTTATAACCATTCCCTCAACTAAAAAAGTTGCCAAGTCTTTTAGTTCCATCTCACTTTCATAAGCCCTTACTTTCAAAATCTTAAGGTCATCAATAGAAGGCTTCCCAGTCCTAATTTTTAACAAGGCTAATTTAAAATCAAGGAAGATGCTTTCTAGTTCCTTCTTTAGTTCGCCCAAGTAATCCATTATTAAAGCTATATAACATATATTTAGTTGAATAGACTCCTATACTTATGGAGAAAAATATATGCCATTTTTAACATCAAACTTATAAAAATATGAAATTTCCACTTTTTCACCTAATCTAGCAACCAGTTCATTAATTGCATCCTTAACTGTCTTCGACTCGTCAAGAAAGAACCTCTGCTCAGTTAGAACATTTTCAGAGTAAAACTTTGATAACTTGCCTTCCACTATCTTCTCAGCTACTTCCTTGGGTTTTTCCTCCAACCCCTCATAAAACTCATTTTTCAATTGTTTTAAAACTTCATCAGGTATTGAATCTACATCCTTATATTGCGGGGCGGCAGCTGCTACGTGAAGTGCCAAATCATCGGCAAACTTTTTAAACACCTCACTCCTAGCTGCAAAATCCGTTTCACAGGCCAACTGCAGTACAACTATAAGTCTATCACTGTGTCTATACACAGAAATATATCCGTTCTCTGCAACATTGGATTGTCTTTTAATGGATTTAGCGAGACCTTTTTCCCTGAGATATTTCATCGCTTCATCCATGTTACCTCCAGTTATAGACAACGCTTCTTTGCAAGCACCCAGACCAGCTCCACTTATGTCTCTTAACTTTTTTATTAAATCAATACCTACTTCAGCCATATGTAAAAAAAATTAACCCCTAAAAATTTTAATATCATCACTACCCTATAATCAACTGCCGATTCTATCCTAATTATTCTTATCTTTTTCTTTCTGAGCTTGATACTTTCCAAGAATACCTTTACTACTTTCAATCTGATTAGTGGATTTCCTCGCCACCCTCAACCTCCTTCTTACAACCTTTTGTACACTTTGTGAATCCTGTTCTCCCTTCTCTGAAGACATCTCATATTCTTGAGCCATAAGTCCATTATCATCAGATAGTTGTGCCAAATTACTAGACTCCAATCTCATTATCGTATCAAATGTTGGGAAGTTGTGAACTACTTTAACTGTATTCCTATTGTTCATCGCAGCTTTAGCGAGAGTGTCTAAAATAATTTTAATTGAGCTAATAGCATCATCATTAGCAAAGATAGGATAATCTATACCCTCTGGATCAGCATTTGTATCAACAACTGCAACTGTCGTTATACCAACTTTTCTAGCCTCAACTAGGGCAGATTTCTCATAACACACGTCCAAAATAACAATGGCACTTGGTCTTACTCTCATCGTTTTAATTCCCCCATATAAGGATGATAATCTGTCCCACTTTTTTTTCATCAAGTTTACCTCGAACTTGGTTCTATCCGTTACTCCCTCCATAAAAACTCTCTCAAGATACTCCAGCTTTTCCAGACTTTTTTTTATAACAGAAAAATTTGTAAACAACCCTCCTACCCACCTTCTGTCTACAAAATATGAGCCCGACTGAACTGCTAAATCACGAACAATGCTCCGCGCTTGCCTTTTTGTAGCAACAAATAACACAGGACTTTCACTTTGATTTGACATCAAAAAATTTACCGCGTTAGACAGACTTTCCAAAGTCTTTTCTACATCTATAATGTGTATTCCATTCTTTACTCCTAATATGTAGTCTTTCATTTTAGGATTCCATCGTTGGACCTGATGCCCAAACTGAACACCGGCTGCCAACAATTCATCTTTAGAAGGCACACAAAAAGGTATCTGATCTGTTGTTTGACTAGTAAGCTTAACTCCGCTCATCCTTTTTTAGTAATTAACAAGAAATATTAAACATAAACCCCGAGGCGACCCTAGTTTGTTATTTAATCAAATCTTAGGGAAGGACTGTTAACCTCGCGCTAAATTCTAAACTGATTATATCACGAAATTTCATCTTTGGGAATTTTAATGATTTGCCTAATCTTCGGATATTCGGGATGTGCCCAAAAATATCCAAAACGCCCTAATCTTAATGTGAACTCCCTACCATCACCTGTAGTCGGTATTTCCTTGAAATTTCTCATTATGAATGCCCGATTAAAATTTATAGGTTTTACGTCTTTCATTTTAGGATAGTCAGGATGAGCCCAAAAATAACCGTATTGACCTTTCTTTAAATTATAGTCTCTACCGTCTTCAGTTCGTGGTGGAGGTTCAATATCTTTAAGATCAATTCCTTTGATTTTCTTGTCACTCTGTTCCGTTTCGAAAGCAATTATGCCACTACATTCAGGAAACCTGGAACAACTGTAAAACTTTCCAAATCTACCTAGTTTTATTAACATACCGCTTCTACAATTAGGACATTTAATTGACTCCGGCGCAAGACCTAACTCAGTAAACTCGCCACGCTTAATTGTTTCATCAGCGTACTTCAACTTTTTATCAAAATCATTATAAAAATCTCTTATATAGTCATCCCACTTCAGTTTCCCTTCTGCTATTTGGTCAAGATTATATTCAACTTTTGCTGTAAAATAGTAATCAACAATGTTTTCAAAATATTTATCAAGTAATTTTATCACCGTCTCTCCCATAACAGTTGGAACAAAGTATTTTCCTAACTTCTCAACATAAGTTCTTTGTTGTATGACACCTAATATGGTAGAATAGGTCGAAGGTCTACCTACTCCGAGCTCTTCCAGTCTTTTTATTAAACTCGCTTCGGAATATCTCGATGGGGGTGATGTAAAATGCTGAATGGATTCAACCGACTTTAGATACACTTTCGAACCTTCAGGTAAGTCATATAATTCATTTCTATTTCTAGAGTCTGAAAAATCTTGATCTTGTGTTTCAAATACCTTATTGTAACCGGGAAAAAGTACCACAGAGTGATTTGATCTAAAAACATAAACATTATCTGCATCAGATACATCGATAGTACTTACTTGAATAACTTGCTGAGACATCTGAGATGCTATGGCCTGCTTGTAAATTAAATCATAAACTTTTGTCTCTTCTAAACTTAAACCCAAATCCTTTGATGT
Organism: Candidatus Dojkabacteria bacterium; assembly: GCA_003694175.1. Taxonomy (GTDB): domain Bacteria; phylum Patescibacteriota; class Dojkabacteria; order J137; family J137; genus J137. The sequence continues at coordinate 4,747 of RFKV01000002.1, forward strand.
TTTTTCAAAAGAAACAGGTCTTATACATTCGTGTGATTCCTGGGAATTCGGACTTTTGTTTTCGTAATGATTGATAGACGCTGGTAAATATTCCTCACCAAAAAAAGACTTAATTACCGCTCTAGCTTCCTCAACAGCTTGTAATGACATATGAACTGAATCAGTTCTGATATAAGTTATGTGACCTTTCTCATATAATCTTTGAGCAATTTGCATTGCTTTTTTTGAACTAATCGAAAGTTTGTTTACTGCATTTTGTTGAAAAGTCGATGTTTTAAAAGGAGGTTGAGGGTTTTTCTTAACAATTTTTTTTGCGATTAGTTTAATCAAAAAAGACCTTTTTACTAAATCTGAACAAATCATCGCAGCCTCTTCTTTTGATTTTATTTCTGGATTTTTTCCGTGTAATGATTTTAAGGTAAATGTTTCAGTCTGTTTCATTTCGGTCTCAACCTCGTCTTCATTCAAATCAAGACTTTGTCTATCTTCAGATTCATTACTATTTGGTTTATTTATATATGAAATCTTTATATCAACAGGTTTACTCGGACTGACAAAGGTGAAGTCAGCCTCAAAACTCCAATACTCATTTGGAGTAAAGTTTCTCCTCTCGATTTCTCTTTCCACTAAAATTTTCAATGCGACAGACTGTACTCTACCTGCTGATAAGCCAAAAGTAATTTTTTTCCATAGCAATGGAGAAATACCGTATCCTACTATCCTATCAAGTAATCTTCTAGATTGTTGAGCTTGTACCAAATTTATATCTATGCCTCTTCTTTGATTATTAAGTGCATTCAAAATTGCATCTCTTGTGACTTCAGTAAATACTATCCTACTTAAACTCATGTTAGATTTCAAATTTCCATTC
>RFKV01000003.1 GCA_003694175.1 Candidatus Dojkabacteria bacterium
CCTTTTTTAATATTTCTGTAAATTCTCTTAAACCTATACTTCGGTCATCCTGTTCAACTGATACTACTAAAGATAAATCAAAACTTTTAGAATTCTTAAACTCTCTAAAATTATTATACAAAGAATATTGAACTTCTTTTTCAGCACCTAATGCTGTTTTAGACAATCGTAAGTCTTGAGGACCGGGAGTTATACCTACCAATATTATTTCGGACACACCAGCACCAGATGATGTCCGAAATATAGATCCAACATTGTGTATTGACCGTATATTGTCTAAAATTACTCTAGTGTTCATGAGAACAATGATGATTCAAGGAATTCTAATACCTTTTCCGTCTTGTTCTTGGTTAGCCTCTTTGCTAAGTCTATTGATAACCTGACTTGGGCTAAATCAGTGTAATTTGCAATTTTTAGATCTGGCAAACCAATTTGTCTAGTGCCAAAAAGATCTCCTGGTCCTCTTAACTCTAAATCCTTCTCAGCAATGACTAAACCATCACTGTTTTGACAAAAAAATTTTAATTTCTCTTTTTGTGATTCGTTTAGAATTTCTCTTTCTAACAAATAACAATAAGACTTTTGTCCTGATCTCCCTACACGACCCCTCATTTGATGGAGTTGCGACAAACCAAACATTTGAGGACTTGAAATCACTATAATATTCGCATCCGGTATATCTATACCAATTTCAATAATAGAAGTAGAAAGTAAGATTCTAGATCGATTTTCTTTAAATTCAGTAACTGCTTTGCTTTTTTTTTCAGGAGTCATCCTTCCGGTTAGTGTAACAATTCCAAATTCTTCTAAAATTTGTTGAAGTAATTTAACTTCATTATTTAAGTTTGAAACTTTTTCATTTTCTATAGATGGAACTACCCATATTATCTTATTTGAAAAATTTATGGACAATTGTTCTTTACACCAACTTAATAATCTTTGGATTTTATCTCTACTCACAAAGTAAGTTTTTATATCTCTTTTCCCAAAAGGGATTGATTTAATAGTTTTTACCTCAATATCTTCAAAAATACTTTTAACTAGAGTTCTAGGTATTGGAGTTGCGGTCATTTCTACCACATTTTTCTGACAGTCAGTATTAATGTTTAAATACTCCCTCTGGACTACTCCAAATTTTTGTTGTTCGTCTATCACTACTAACGAGATGTTTCTAAATTTCCTGAATAGAACCGAAGTTGTTCCAACAAAAATATTTGAGCCAGGCTGATAACTATTATCAAATTTTCCATCTGAGGAAACTTTAAATATCTTAACTGGTAATCCCGATGAATAGTTAACTAAATTCATAAAATGTTGGTCTACCAGGATTGATGTAGGACAGAGCAAAACTGTATCGTAACCTGCAAGCGCGAATAAAAGTAAGGAGTAGTAAGCAATTAAACTTTTTCCTGAACCTACGTCTCCTTGAATTAAAAAATTTATCTCTTCATTATTTTTTAACTTAGAAAATATTTCTTGAGTTATACAAAATTGATCAAATGTTAACTTTTTTTCTATCAAATTTTCAAATTCAACCGGCGAAAGAAGTTTTCGATCAGGCTTTCTAGAAATTAATACCTGATTCTGACTACTACTTTTGGTTTTAGACTTCATGTTTTTACTCTTCAAGTATAAAGTAGCTATTTCTAAACCAGCAAACTTTCTCACAGCACTATCTAGTTTTGATATATCTTCTGGGAAGTGAAGCTGTACTAAGTCATTAACACTAATATCAAATTCTTTATAGAACTCATTGGAAAAGAGGTTTTCCAATTCACCAGAATGCACGAGCTGGTTAAGTACTTTTTTCAAAATTGTTCTATAAGCCTTTATTGATAATCCAGCTGTAAGACGGTAAACTGGGGCAATAATTCCTAGGTGGAGTTGTCCTTGTTCTTTATGTTTCTCCATAGATCGAATTACGAAGCTTTCTCGTCCATTTTTAAAAGTTCTTCTGTCAAGTTGTATATAGTACTTTTCGTCTTTAGAAACCGAATTGATTAAATAGTGTTGATTAAAGGATTTAACAATCAAACTATCAGTAAAGTCTGCGAGTAAAATATTTTGAACACTAAGATTATGACGTATAACACTACTTTTTATATCAAGAACTCTACAAAGTAAGGTGGCTGTAGACCTTCCTTGTTTCTTTAATGTAGATATATCAATAACTTCAGAAGTGTCTGAGTATCTATATGGGAAAGCAGTAATCAAATCTTTAACAGTATTAATTCCTAACTTTTTGAACTGAGATACTCTGGTCCTTGGTAAAAACCCAATTGCGGAAAGTTCACAGTTCAAAAAAATCATTTAAACTATAATAAAAAAATATGATTTTTTTTCTACTATTAGCTTATACTCTAGTTAGTTAGAAAAAAATGAAACAAACTAAGCATCGGAGGAACGATTATACCAATGATAATTGTCAATATCATCAAATACAAAGCAAATTTGTTAAATTTGTTCGTAACCTTTCTTTTTGCCATAGCAAAAATTACGCGACGCAATTATAATAAACTTTCAGCAACTACAGAATGGAAAAATCGGAGAGTGAGGGATTCGAACCCCCGGTTCCTCTCGGAACACCTGTTTTCAAGACAGGCACATTAGACCACTCTGTCAACTCTCCTATACATTATATATAGAGTGTCGACTGTAATTTTACCATACAATAAACATCTTGGAAAATTTAAGTAGCCTGAGTTGTCAAGACAATTTAATTAACTAGTATCGGGACTGGCAATGAGATAATAAGATGATAATTTTCTTTACTCACCGAATCTTACAAATTTTGTGATAAAATCGATGTTGTTTCGTGTATAACAAAAATGATTAAAACAAAGTCTAAGAGATTTGGTTTAGGTTTGCATGCAAATTTATCAAGAGCTAAGCTAGCTGAACAGACCTTGTCTAAAATGAAGTCAAAAGGCAAAATCAGATTAGCTAGAAGAAAAACTATTAATGTTGTGTTTAAGAAACTAAAACACGTTGCAGTTGTTTTCGGCGGGGCAATTTTTGTCTCTGCGATAGTAGGTTTTGTGATGTTTTTAAACTACCTTGAAAGTTTAAATAAAAAAATTCCCAATCCCCAAACAATTTTCCCAGATCTCCCTGAGGCATCAGAAATTTTTGACAGAAGGGCACTGGATGGAGAGGGTACTAAACTTTATAGGGTCATAGGTGCTATAAACAGCGATGATTTTGAAATTAAAGATGTACCATTTCATGTCAAATTGGCATTCTTGGCAGCAGAGGATAAAGAGTTTTTTAATCATAATGGCTTCAACTTAGTAGCTATACTGAGGTGTGGCATAAGAAACATTAGCTCACAAGAAAACACATGTGGTGGCAGCACAATAACACAACAGCTAGTTAAACTGACCACAAAAAAGAATGCTCCAACATTGGAAAGAAAAATCGAAGAACTACTGCTAGCGCTAAAAGTTGAGCAAACATACACAAAAGAGGAAATATTAGGAATGTACCTAAGAATTGCACCTTTCGGTTCTTCTATAGTTGGATTAAAAACTGCTTCAAATTTTTATTTTGGTGTGGAACCCAAAGATTTATCTCTTGCACAGGCCGCAGTCTTAGCTTCAATAATACAGAATCCAAATTTACTTTCACCAACAGTGCCATCAGATCAAAATATTGAAAGAGCAAGGAGTGATCTACGAAAGAGGCAAGAGTATGTTTTACACCAACTAATGCAAAACATAGATAAGTTTAACTCGGAATTGCGTAAGTTATACAATGATCCTGAAATGGACTCAGTGATAAGTAAGGAGATGATTGATGAAGCTTTTCAGGTGGATTGGGTATCACAACTAAGGCCGCCCATTGCAACGGATATAAAGGCAGGACATTTTGTAAACTTCGTACTTAAAATGTTGCAAACAAGAAACTACAAAAATGGAGTAGAACCGTTTACAAGAGAAGAACTACAATCTGAAGGGTACAAGATCTACACAACACTAGATTATCAAGTGCAGCAGATTGCAGAGTCTAAGGTGAAAAAAGGTGGAAATGACTACAAATATTGGAACGTCAATAATGCTGCTCTAATGACAGTCATACCGGAAACTGGTGAAGTAATAGCTTGGGCTGGTTCAAAATCCTTTTTTGGCAACGATGAAGGTTGCGACGCTCGAGGACAAAACTGCGCTTACAATCCCCAAGTTGATATTTTACAAAGTCTCCAAGAGCCCGGTTCCTCTAATAAACCAATCGGATATTACATGGCGTATAAAGATGGATTACTGTATCCTGGTAGTTTATTACCGGACTTTCCTATAAAAATACTAGATGCGAACGGCAAAATTTATGAGCCAAAAAATTGGAATAACACGTTCCAAGGAGTCTTTTATTCAGCAAAAAGCGCTCTTGTTCAATCAAGAAATATACCTGCAATTCAGGTGATTAAAATGGTGGGGGTTCAAAATTACATAAACACGTTCAGAGAGTTTGGTTATACCACAGTAACGGGACAGTACGGAGAGGCTGCAATACTTGGAGGTGTATCGGTTCTCCCTTGGGAACATGCTCAAGCTTATACTGTTTTTGCAAATGGCGGTGAGATAGCCTATTTAAACCCAATACTGATGATAAAAGATAAAAATGGAAATGTTGTTTATCAATTTAAGCCCAACAAGAAAAAAGTGGCTGACGAAAGAGCAGTGTTTTTACTTAATGAAACCCTAAAAAACTATGATGGTTACTCAGATAGGGGTAGAGATATGGCAGGGAAAACTGGCACTACTGATAATAGCATGGATGCATGGTACATAGGTTATTCTCCGGATTTTGTTACACTATGCTGGGCGGGCAACAACAATAATTCTTCTATGGATCTTCAGAGAGGTTTTCCTTTCTACGTTGTCCACCCTTGGTGTAAAGAATACTTTTACGAGATTGGAGAGTCACCATATTTGTCAGCAAAAAGACCTTTTACTAGACCCGGTGGAATTATATACGGAGGAAACACGTGCAATAAGGATGGTGAATGTATAGGTATAGAGCCTGGTTTTATGATTGAAGGCAAAATACCACCAATAGATAGAAAAAAGGTTAAAATACAAGTCTGCACAGATCAAAAACATAAAAAAGCTAGACCTGTAGATATAGCTTTAGGACTTGCTGTAGAAAAAGAGTTTTTCTACTACATTTCACCTGTCCCAAGTCTACAAGGTCAACTTGATGAATACATAACATCAAAGCACAACGAAAAACCTAATGAGTTTGATTTAAACGGTGGTCCCAATGAATTTTGTGATATCAACAGAAATACAAGCGGCATCCCTGGACCTTACTTTGTAATTTTATCACCTTCTGAAGGTGCACTACTGAATAATACAATCAACATAAAGGGAGGTGTATTTGTCGATGATTCAAGTATTATAGATGTTCAATTCAGTTTAAATGGAACAAGCATACCTGGATGTAACGTTTCTAATCCAAACTCTTTTGATATAACTTGCGATGTCTCAACAATAGCTGTAGAAAATGGAGAGTACACCCTAAAAGTAACCGCAAGAGACGAGATTGGCAGAGTTAAATCATTGGAAAGGAAAATAATTATTGGATCACAAATTAACAGTCATATTTTGTTTACTCAAGTTCCTCCAAGTGCACTAACTTATGGTAATAATGTGGGTGCAAGTTGTACCTCGGGAATCTGTGATTACACTATAAAAGTGTCTTACAGCGGAGCGTACATTCTAAACAGTGTTGACTTGTATTTATCTAAAAATTATGTAGTTAGTAAAGTAGGTACAATGAATAAAGTAGGTAGCAGTTACGAGATAATTTGGGGTAACACTATTTCTCCTCCTGGCGCTCTATCTACAGATAAATACCGTTTTTTTGTAGTAGCGCAAACGAACACAGGTATAACTTTCGAGTCTGACCGAACAAACGAAATAACGGTTGTGAATTAATCCCTCTATATAACTTAGTCTAAGGTTAATCAATTAAACTAATTAAACTAAAGAGATGAAATGATGAAGTAATTGTTGTCACACACAATGGAAAAAACTGAAAAATTATGTAGACTTGTTCTATATTATCTTAGAAAAAGAACAAATGAGTTTGGAATACTTAGATTTTCGTACTCTATTTCGGTGACATTAGACAACGATCTATTAGAGCTTTCAAAAAAAGAGAATCGGGACATACCAATCCTTAAGTCCCAAACTAAAGAATCAGTATTCTGCGATAGGTTCATCTCTTTGATTATTAAAATTTCCTGATAAAGTTCGATTTCTTTTATGAAATTTATCAGATTCTTTAAATCCCCTGACAAAGATATTTCAACAGGAATTTCTCTTAATATGGACGTATTTTGTATGAGTTCTGAAGAATCATCGACCGAAACTTCTCCTATCCTTTCATTATTTACCTTCAATCCCAAATTTTGAGCTAAAGAAGCTAATTTATTTCTAAAATCAATTAAATCTGAAGGAGAACTAATAACTTTATCGTTTAAACTATTAAACCAACTAGTATACTGAGAAAAGTTTTTATAATCCAACTCAATTAATTTTATTCTTTCACTGTATTTGTTTATTTTATCTTCATACTCACCAATTTTTCCAATCGTTTGAAAAATTTCTTGTACTGACGGCACGATAAAGAAGATAAAAAGAAGAAACGTAGTAAGTATCACAATCAGTGACAATAGACTGTTATTAGGTTTTTTCATTGCTTTGCTTACTAAACTTTATTGACAAAATATAACTTTCACTTTCCTTAAGGAATGATATATTTCTAATGAATATGGAATTTACACCAGATTTTTCAAAAATTTCTTTGATTCTATTGATATCTAAAGTTTTGACGATTATATCAATGCCTAATCTACCATCAGAATTACTTTGGTAAGATATAACTTTAAGATTTTGATAATTTGCTTTAAGGTTTTCTGCCACTTCAAGTAGAGACGTCAAGCCTATATCTCGAGTAATAACGGGCTCCAAGACAGTTGCTCTTTCGCTAAGCTCCTTTTTTAAACTTACTAAATTCGCATTCTGAATAATCCTGTTTTCCAATAGCTGCACCTTAGTTTTTTTTAAGTTTAAGTCCGGTATAAAAAAGAACGTGTTAATCGCTCTTATAGAGATAAAAACAACAACAACCAAAAAAATGAATATAGAACCAGACAATAGTTTACTCTCCTTCTTTTCTGTTTCAATTTGAATTTCGTTGAGAGTTCTGGATAATAGATTGAATCTAAAAGTATTACTATTCATTCTTTAAACTTACACCAATACAACTTGCAAACTGTGGTAAATTAACCCTGTTTAGCAAATCTTTCTCTAATTTTTTTGGTACTTGAATGTTTTTGAGCGGTTCAACTTTGGTAAAAAGCATGTTTGTAGCGCTCGAAAGGAAACTATCCAAACCTATAAGTGAAGCTCCTCCTCCAAACAAATAACCTAATTTTAGATTTCGAGGAACAGAAATTTTTTCTCTGTGGTATAAAACGATTTTTTGAATTTCTTCTAGTAGTGAATCAACAACGGGTTTTATAGAGTTAGCAACCTTTCCATCTAGTTGACTTTGGTCCAAGCCACACTGAACTTTTAATTTTTCCGCCTGAGTAATATCTATACCAAGATCCGCAGCAATTAATCTAGTCATTGCGTTTCCTCCTAGATTCAAAACCTGAGAGTAAAGAACAACATCTTTAGAGTTAAGAGTTATAGTAGTATGCTCAGCACCTAAATCAACTATCATAAAATGCTCACTATCAAGTGGTTTCATATTGTAGTTTGCACATCTTAAGTTTGCGAGTGATTCTGTTTCTATAGCCAACAAGTTGTAACCAGCCTTCTGAAAATACTCAAAATACTCAATAGCTTTAGATTTATCCATTGACACAACGTAGTAACTCTTAAAATCCTTGTGAAACAATTTTTCAGTGGCAGGTAAAAAAGTGACATTTTGAGTATCTATATCAACCGGAATCATTGACTTAAACGCAAAATATATGGCATCCTTTACTTCATTTTCAGGTAAATTGGGTATGTTTACAAGCCTCGTTAAAACTTGATCTTCAGGTACGCATATAACAACATTTCGACTCCTTACACCTATTTTTTTCATACTATCCGAAAAAAAACTCGGTTCTGTTTGCAAAATATTTGCTACTCGGTTTGTGTTGTTCGTAGTGTTTAACGAAGCTAAAACATCTAACTCGTATCTAATGCCATGCCTATTTAGATATGAAACATTAATATTTTCTGTGGATATACTTAATCCTAAAAATTCAGTTCTCATAACTTCCAAAACTTAGAAAAATACTAAAAAATTAATTTGATCTAAGTCATCATAACCCCATCCCTTAGCCATACCGTCTCCGATCTTGAAATTTTTAAAGAAAAGCAATCAACACAAACCAAATTTTACAGATTAGTGACTAAGTAAACTAATTTAGCCAAAACAAAATCAATCATAACATCAATCAACAAATAAGCTATTATGAACATATTGAACTCAATGATGCAAGCTTATCTGTAATGTCAATAATAGAATAAAACTTTGAATCTGTATACTAATTTATTAGATACCTTCCTCAATTAGGATACTATAAAAAAAATTACTATCGTACTGTTCAGTTATAGTTACCTGAGATAAAAGCTCAATTACAGGAGACTGACTTCTATTTCTAAAACTACTTCTTGCTTTAAATTCTCTTACAATGTATGGCAGAGAATCAGGAATAGACGAATCCAAATTTAAGACCACGGAATAAATGTCCTTTATTGTTCTGGGTGTCACTAGTAAATATAGAGCATCTATCGTATTTATGTTCGTAATACCATTCCTTGATAACCAATTTAAAATGTTTATATCGAAACTAACTAATGAGTTATTTCTTGAAGTTGGCAGCAAGACGAAGGTACTGCTAAGAGATGAAATTAACTGAGTGCTTGAAATATTCTGTCCTATATCAAAAACGTCTACAATTTTATTTAACGTATTTCCGATCTTATAAATTAATGCAAATTCAAGTGCAACATTTTGATATAAATCAACAGTAAAATTACCCTTATACCCTGACAGCTTTACTAGAAACGTCTGATCTTTATTAAGTTCATATCTTTCAAGTTTTCTTTTATCTTCAATTTGTAACTCAGTAAAAAGTTCAGCTTCATCTAACCTAGAATAGATAGCACAACTAAATTTTCTAGATTGTATAATCTCCTCACATGTATCACTCAATCTATTAAGGTTAAGATCATTTAAAAGGTAATTGATTTTCTCTTTTATCAAATTTTCGGTTGTTGATAATGACTGATTGTATAGCCTAGTGTTTACTATTTGATTTGTATTAATTGATACAGTATTCATTAAAAAAAGTAAAATGGTGCTAATTATCGATATAACTATCAAAGTTATCAACAAGATTTGAGCTTTTTTATAATCGGAACTCCTAAAATTCATCTTAGAAAATGATAACTTAAACCCTGTAGTTTCTCAATGAAACTTTAAATTGATTTATCGAGTTTACATCAACACCAGGTAATCTTGACTGCAACCTATACGTAACATATACGGACTCAATTCCTGAGTTATCTGTGTAATTTTGAAAGGACAAACCAGAATATCTAAAATTTGAGTTTGATACAGTAATAATACTTTCAGAAGAATCAGGAAGTATTTCATACTTACAAATCAAATCCTGACATAACTTCCACACATATCTTTTCCCATTTAATAAAACAATGCAACTTACTGAATTATCATCACACTCAATAAGATTAGCAGAGTTTCTTATGTCGTATGAAATCAGAGAATTTAAATCGTTCACAACCTCTACCGATTTCGACCTATATGCTGCTACCAAGACAACCTTAAATGATAAAAGCACAGTATTGAGCATCATAACAACTAATATAGCTAATATAGACACACTAACCAAAACTTCAATCAATGAATAAGCAGCTTTGTTTTTTTTCATAAAAGAACCTTATAAAAAAAAGTTTCACCTTCGTTAAATTTTTGGTTGGCAGAAAATGTGTACAAATTGAAACTCGCGGTAGTTGTTAATGCATCATACCTTAATAGTTCTATAATTGCACAACTTCTTATACCATCAACTGTAGCTACACCAACCATGTTACTACAGGTAAAACCGATATCTTCATTAAATACATCAATATGTATCCGTTGTGGAGATACGTTCGGAACATAATAATCCCTGTATCCTAAATTATTTCTAATCCTTCTCAAGGCCTCTTCACTAAATGAGTAATTACCAGAATTTAAACCTTCCACCAAATTAATCAATAATGATTGATTTCTTTGGATTATCTCAAATTTCTTTAACTCAATAATCCCTGTATTAAGCATGTTAAGCGCCCCAAGAATGGCTAAAGACACAATACCCATTACCATAATTACTTCAAGCAGAGAAGTTGCATTTTTAAATCCACTAAATCCAAGTAAAAATTTTATCATTTAAGTTTATCACTAACTTACTTACTAAATTTTCACCATCAGTGACGTGTATCTCACAAAACCCAGTATAATCCAAATTTCCAAAGGGCAAGTTATTTACCTTAAAAGCTTGCGATTGAGTAGATGTGAATCCAATACCCTTGCAACCCTGACTAAAATCAACCTTTAAACTGCTGTTGTAGTCAGCTCTTCTGACAATTTCGCAACTTGACTGAGTATTACTTATGTTGCAAACGTAGTAGTTTAGTTGTCCTTCCTGAATACCTAAAACCCAATTTGATGCAGTAGAATTATCTCTTTTTACAGAGTTTCTGGAATTGTTACGTACATAAGAAATGGACTGATCTATACTTGACTTCAAGTTTTCCAAATCTATTGTGATCCTGAGACTGTTTATGGACATTATTCCTAAAATTGACAAGACAGAGATAACTCCAAGGATAATCAGTACTTCAATTACAGAGAAAGCATTGATCATACTCTAAAAATATTAC
>RFKV01000004.1 GCA_003694175.1 Candidatus Dojkabacteria bacterium
AAAAAAAGGCAAAAAAATACCAAGCAGGAAAAAATGGACAAAAACCTACTTGGTATTCCAGTCGCACTTTTCAGTGTAACTAAAAAGACAATATCACAAAAATTTTATTTTGTCAATAGTTTAATGGTTTATAATGGAATTTGGAAGTACAAAAAAACAAGAAAATTTCTATCTCCGAGGATCTTTTTCTCTTCATTTGAATCATTTTTATCATTAGTCTCAAAACAAAAAGCAACATTTGTATATAAGTTAGTTGAAGAATCTAGGCTAATATCAGATCTTAAAGAATCATTTGCTCCTAACTCCGTTGATGAAGAAATCGTTTCTAAATCTTATTTTGGCCTAGGAGTAGAAATTGCAGAAACTATTCTGAGATCTCAAAACAACATCCGATCGTTTTACAGACATCTATCAAATATGTTTTTACCCAATTTAGGCTATGATAGTCTTCGGTATTTGATTTATGGAGTTCAGGAAGCTTTACAAGAAACAGAAAACATACCTAGGATGTTTATTCATTCCAAATCAAAAATATCTGAACCAGGAGTTTGTAAAATTGTAAATTCAGCCGGGGGTGAAATTTTTGAGTTTGTCGAATTTGGAGTTCTTGTGAACAAGCTTCTATCTAATAAAGAATTCGATAACAAAATCAACCTAGTAATTACAAATTAAGTATTTTGGCATACGAAGTTTTTCTGGAATGTGGCTGACTTTTTAGGAAAACTTTTGGGAGAGATAATTTTTTAAAACTTAGCAAATAAGTTATAGGCTTGTTCAGTTTTACATAAGTGTGATTTGTATCTATACTTGTGGACAAAGTTCTTTCAAATTCACTATTATATTACTTTATATATAGCTTACGTATAGCTACTTAACTACCTCCAAGTTTTTGGATTTATTTGCTATCAGATTTTCGGTATATCAATTGACATTTTAGTTTTTTATTAAGAAAATCTGATCTAACTTTAATGTTTACATTAAAGAAGGATTAATTTAAAATTATTTCGCTTATCAAAAGAAGTGACAATTTAATGCTTTTTGCCATGCTGGTCCGTTGACCGCTTTTGGAAATGGGTCATGGTAGTCTCGGTTACGTCTTAGATGGAGGTATTTTAATTTGTTTGTTTCTCGATAAGCAAGCAATTTAGCTACATGCGATATTAGTATAGGTGGCAGTACGATGCCTTCCCAAGGCATAAGCACGAGTTCGAGTCTCGTATATCGCTTTTTGTTTGTTTATATTATTTTTTAAATGTGAAGCATGTTTGGAGATCTCAATAGAGCAGTGGTGTTGGGGAACGTGACTAGAGATCCTGAATTAAGGTACACTCCAGGCGGTACAGCTGTTCTTTCTTTTTCAGTTGCGACCAATAGAAGATACCAAAAGGATGGACAGTGGGTTGAAGTTCCTAGTTATCACAATATAGTTGTTTGGAATAACGCTGAAGAGTTATCGAAAAGAATCAAAAAGGGTACACGTCTCTATATTGAGGGTAGAATGGAGACAAGGAGCTGGGAGAGTAGTGATGGTAAAAAAAACTACAAAATGGAAATAAACGTTGAAAGGCTTATTTTAATCGATAGATACGAAGGAGGAAAGGTAGATTCAGCAAGCTCCGGTGATTTTGTTGAAAAGTTAAGTGATGAAGTTAGTGTAGATGAAGTTGAGATTAATCCAGAAGATCTGCCGTTTTAGGATAAGATGTAGAACTTCTAACAATACTTAAATTATGAGATTAATAGCGAGGATTTCATTCAATTTGATTTTGTTGACTGTTTTTTTGTTGGCTTGTTTGCTAGCAGTTGTCATGGGTTACACAGGATTACTTCTGCATACTTACAACGTCTTTACAGAGCGAGAGCCTGTTGCCAAGGTAAAGATTTCCGAACAGAAACAGGATGAAAAAGGCAAGTATGCTGATGTTGAAATCACGGTTTATAAATTTGAGAGGACTGCTTTGACTAGGTTGTTTGGTGTTGAAAGCAACAAGTCTATTTTGGGGGATGTACAAAGGTTTAGACTTTATGGTGACACTATATACTTAGGAGGACCAATAGTTAAATTTAGAGATGAACTAATGCTATTTAATTTTAAGACGATGTTTAAGCTTGGGAAAGTGTATGCAAGATATGACCTTGATAATAACTTAGAGAATATTCGTAGACCAGATCAGGTCTCAAGTTATGACATTAATGGCGGATTTGCCGAGTGGAAAGCTTTTTTTGATCATTATCAGAAGCCTGGAATTTTAGGAGACCTGTTTAGACTCCTTGTAGATTCAACTCAATTAAGTATGGCTGGACAGATGATTGGAAATAGAAGTATACAATATACTCTATTTATTTCAGATAGTGGATTTATCTGGAAAATTGATTGAATTAAAATCTTCAGTTTAGTAAACTTCTCTTAGGTGCTGTGGCCAAGTGGTAAGGCAGGAGTCTGCAAAACTCTTATCGCGGGTTCGATTCCCGCCAGTACCTTTTTGATTTACAGGAGTATTCTATCACGTCTTTTGTAAACTGGTTTTTTGTTCGTAAGAATGCTTTGCACGACGTACAGACTATCTGCCTGGAATGGATCGGGCATCGGTAGACTAAAGTTTTTCATAAGTTCTTTAAGTTGCCTATTTAGGGCGGTGTTTTTGTCCTTTTTTTTTCTAGCAAGAGAGATGTGGAACTTATTTGAATGCTTCTCTTTCCAAAGTATTGTATCTTTTAATTTTAAGTACTTAATCAACTTATGAATCTCTTCAGAAAGCTGAAGTAGAGAATCGGATTCTTCAACGTCAGCGACTATATAATTAGGATTTAATTGGTGGTCAAAACCAAATTGCACTCTTTTTATTTTTATCTCAGGTTTTGTGTACTGTCCTTCAAATTGCTTCAAGAAATCTATTACAGTTTTGTAGGACGACTCTGACACATTTGCTCCTATGAACTTAATATTTAGATGAATCTGTTCAAGTGAAAAAAAATCCAAATTTCTCTTTTGTTTGTCCAAGAACTTAAACACATCCGCAAAAAAACGCCCATAAACTTCTGAAGGAGGAAATATTCCTAAAAAAATTCTCATGTTATTTCACTTTATATTATTTTACTAAATTACTCTTTTATCGTTATCCAACCCAGATTCGTAATTTGTACTCGTCAGTATACTTTGTGTTTTTTTCAATAGTTGCTCTGGATCAGTATCTATCTTCATCCAAAAATCGATAGCACCGAGTTTTTTAGCTGTTTCAAAAGCAATTTCACCGCCTAGGTTCGAAAGCATTACCACTTTAGGTTTACCGTATCTTTCAGGAGATTGTACTATTTCTGTAAGTGTTTGAATTCCATCTTTTGTTGGCATGACAATGTCAAGCAGGACCAAATCAATATCTTTGTTTTGCTCAAGTATTTCAAGGCACGATACACCATCATTTGCAGTCAGTACTTCAAAACTCGTGTTCAATTCCAATATCGACTTAAAAACAATTCTTGGATCATCTTCATCTTCTACCATCAATATCTTGTATTTTTTGGCTACAACCCCCCCACTGTCATAGCTGTCATGATTAGAAATGTCGGAAATATTTGAAGATAATTGTTGTCTATCATCATCAGAGTAAAGCAGCTGCATTTTGGTTATGATAAGTAATAACTACGTGACAATTATCGTCACTTACAAAACGAATGTCAAGAATTTTTAACAAGTTTTTTGGAGTAGAGTTCTAAAAGTTCTACTGAGTTCTCTGCGCCTATTTTTGTTCTAATAACTGAAGTCCCAGCTCCCGAGGATATGTGTATTTTTGTACCGAACTCCAGCTGGTATAAGCCTCCTAGAAGTTTTGCATACTTTCTAATAGGTGCGATTCTATAAAGATTTAAACCCTCTCCAAGTCTTATCTGTCCCCAGTGTGTATGTCCAGAAAGAATTAAATCAATTTTATCTTCCTCTTCTACATAGTCTATTATTTCGGGATTATGGGATACAAGAATTCTCAATAAAGTATCATCAGACTCATTATTGTGAGTGTGAAACACTTTGTTCAGATCAAAAAGTCCCGATCTCAGATCTGCAACGCCTCCTATAGTAATTTTTTTCCCATTTATCTCAATATGTTTTGACTCATTTACAAGTATTTGCATACCGACATCCCCTGCCTTCACTATAAATTCTTCTGGAATACTAAACTTTTCTTTAAGGTAATTACTATCATGGTTTCCAAACACCCCAAACTTATACCTCTTCTTTATCAGGTCAAAAAATTCAAAGGATTTTTCGCAGAAATCTTCGCAAAGTAAGTCTCCACCGAATATGAAAATGTCGGTGGGTAAATTATTTATAATGTTTGCAATACGAACTAACTTTTGAAATGAACACGAATAGTATGATTTACCAAAATGAATATCTGATACAAACGCAATTTTTATTGGTTCGAGCAAAGACTCAAAGTTTTCGTAGTCTTGTTTGTACACCATGTACTTTCTTTTTTCAAAGTTAGTCCCTTCAAAACATAACTTTCTTGATCTTGAAACCTCTCCAAGCCAGATTTTGAAAATTTGCAACTTGACTGTATTAATCTTAATAAACTGTAAGTAGATGAAGTATAGAGCAAATGGCAATGAAAAAATTGATAAAATAATAAGAACTGGATTTAAACTGCTTAAAAAAAATCCGACAACAAAAAAAATTAAAAATGACCAATCTAGTATTAAAATATAAACGATTCTTCTTAGCCTGTATGCAAATTTTTTCTTCAAATAGGCAGAGTGGACAGGAATTTTAGATGTTTTTAATATAATATCTATTGAGAATCTATCTTTAAATTTCAGAAAACCAGTTGCCATAACCTATTTTTAAAAATACACCACTAAGTATATGATTCTATCATAACTACAAACTTTAAGTTTGAACAAAAGAATCCGTTTTTCAACTGATAAAGCTATACTCGTTTTTTTTTACTTTACTAACTGTGAACTTTGTTTTTACACACTTCATGTTTTAAAAGCTGTAAGTTAACAGTAAAATTATGCTGAGATTAGATAAGTTTCATTTCATAAAAGGTGAAAAAAATTTTTCATAAATTAGACAGCCAAAAAGCAGTCTTTTTGGTATTAATGATCGTATTTGGGGTTTGGGCATTCAAAGACCTTTATGCTTTGCTTTTAGAGGTTGAGTTTTTTGGTTACTTTGCAAATCAGCTAAATGACTTTATAACTACCTTTAGAAGTATCATTATCCAATCGATTCCTTTTGTTTTTTTGGGTAGTTTAATTTCTGTTCTTGTAGCTTTTTTTATTAGTGATTCTCTTACATTCAAAATGATTCCAAAGAATAAGTTTTTGTCCCATGCCTTTTTAGCTTTGCTAGGTATTTTTATGCCTGTTTGTGAGTGTGGAAACATTCCAGTGGCAAAAAGGTTAATCTTAAAGGGTTTGAGTGTATCTCAAGCGTTTACGTTCATGCTTGCTGCGCCTATTATTAATCCAGTAACAGTATTATCAACATTTGAAGCGTTCAAAGGTTTATATCACAATGACTGGTTGGTTCCTGGATTAAGAGTTATATCTGGGTTTGTTATTGCCTTAACAGTAGGACTTTTACTCAGCTTAAAGAGAAATCAATACAGCATGTTAACTGATCGTTTTTACAAAGAAGTTTGTGAGACTTCTCAGCATATTCAAAAGAGATCTTTTAGTCGAGCGATTTATCTTTTTCAACAAGAGTTTATGGGGGTCTTTCCTTCGTTAGTTTTGGGTGCAATGATCGCATCAGCTTTGCAGGTATTTGTGCCCAGGAATTCATTGTTAAATTTAGGTTTAGGACTTGTCTTTTTGTTTGTTGGTTTTGTAGTTAGCTACATTTTTTTTGTTCTGAACCGAAAGAAGACATCTTTACTTATAGTTATTCTCTCCGTGACTTTAGGAATTTTATTGACTTTATTGGTACCTGAGGATGTGGTCTTAACTTTAGAGTCAGGGACTTTATTTTCAACCCTTGCAATGCTTACATTGTCGTTAGTAATATCGGTATGCTCAAGTGTTGATTCATTCATTGCAATTGGATACACAAATTTCTCTGTTGGGTCACTTTTGTCCTTTTTAACTTTTGGTCCAATGATAGATGTAAAACTTTTAACAATTTTGAGGAATTCCTTTAAATTTGAAATACTTTGGTTTGTTAGTGTTTCAGTCGCATGTATGAGCGTTTTGCTTGGTTTGATTGTAAATTTAGTTAATTTTTGACTTTACATTACCAATCTTAATCTTTTTTATATTACTTTTTTTGATATATCTTACGTAAAACCTGTATGTACCAAGTATAGCTACTGATACAAATGCAAAAGTAATTATGTAGGCAGCTGGAACGAAAAAAAATGTTCTTTTTGATATACTGCTTGAATTAGATAAAGTCTCAACGAGTAGAAACTCAGACTCTATAGGACCAAACGAGTTTAGATGATCTTTAAGGTTTATATCAAATTTAATTGTAACCTTTTCCTTAGGTTTTAGTGGGATTATTGGTGAGTTCCATATTTGCTTGTGTATGATTGTGTTTGTTTTATCTATTAATTGAAAATACCCAATAGGTTTTGCTTCAAAGTCTGATAAATTTTCTATCTCTATAATGGCTTTATTGTGATCTTGTACTTGTAGTTGGTTTTCAATCGTAAAAGAACTGACTTTTATAGTTGGATTTAGTTTACCATCTAACGAACTACTCACTTTAACTCTATGAGCTAAGAGCTGTGATATGGAGCTTTTGTTTTCGTTGGCTGTTGATAAATTTGCAATTACCAAAAATTCATATGTACCATCGGGTAAATACTCTGGTCGGATTACCTCGAATTTTACTTCTTTCTTTTGGCCTGTGTTAAGTTCGAACTCCTTTGGGGATAATATTGATATTATTTTACTAAGTTCTGAATCTTCTAAAATTTTTTCATCTTTGTATTCGAATACAGATAAAGAGACTTTCACATTAGATTCGTTGTGGTTTATGATGTTGAAGGTCGACATTGCTTTTTTTATTGGTGATATTGTTACAGAGGTGTAAGCAGGTGAAATTTCAAAACCTTTATATAGCTCATCTGCAAATGCAGTAAAGCTTATCCGTATTGGCATTGACAATACAGCTGCAAGAAAAATGTAGATTTTTACCTTCATGCTCTTTTAAAAAACTACTAATTTGTTGTAAAGTATACAATACCATTGAGTTACATGATAACTAAAGTTTGAACTTCAATTTTAGTCGATTAAATGGTTAAATGGTAAATGCATGATTGAACTTAGGAATATCACAAAGAAATACGCTGATTTTGTTGCTGTAGACAATTTATCGTTTAAGATAAGCAGGGGAGATGTGATTGGCTTTTTAGGTCCGAATGGAGCAGGTAAAACAACGACTATGAAGATTCTATCCGGTTTGATAGTGCCAAACAGTGGAGAAATAATTATTGAAGGAATGCAAACCTCAGAGTTTGATTTAGAGTATAGGAAAAGAATTGGTTATATGCCAGAATCTAATCCACTTTATAAAGACCAGTTAGTTTCAGAAGCACTAAATTTTGCACTAGATCTAAATAGTATACGCGATAGCAAAGTAAGAAAATCAAGAATAAACTTTATTGTTGAAGCTACGGGTTTACAAACGGTATTTAATAGGCCAATTGGTGAGCTTTCGAAGGGTTTTAGACAAAGAGTTGGCTTGGCAATAGCTTTAGTTCATGATCCTGAGATATTGATACTTGATGAACCTACAGAAGGTCTAGATCCAAACCAAAGGGTGGATATTAGAAATTTGATAAAAGATTTGGGAAAAAAAAGAACTGTAATAATTTCAACGCATGTACTTGCAGAAGTCCAGTATATGTGCAATAGAGTCATAATAATAAATAAGGGTAAGATAGTAGCGGATGGTCCTACGCAAGAACTGACTAATTTTAAAAAAGGAAAAGTTTCAGTTGATTTTGTATTTACGGTGGATAACCCAAACTTGGCTAGTATAAAAGATTACTTCTTCGAGTTTGATCCCGAAATTGATGTTGATACGAACCAAGTGAGAATAAGACTCACAACTACAGATGAAAATCATCTTTTAGATGAGGTGACACAGTTTATCAGAACAAATCCCAAAGTTGTTTTGTATAGTCTAAGTAAGAAACAAACAACACTTGAAGAGGTATTTAAGAGTTTAACTATTGGAAAGTAACAGATATGAAAACGCTTAATAAAAAGTTTAAAAAACTTAGAGAGATATTAAGA
>RFKV01000029.1 GCA_003694175.1 Candidatus Dojkabacteria bacterium
AATTATGATAAAAAAAATGTCCAGGTTTTTACGAAAATTTAATTCATTAGAAATTAAATTCAATTTATTGTTAATAGTTATCGCAATACATGTCCAACTTACACTTTTTACCCCATGTACAAGATTAAGCAATACCACTTAAATGACCCTATCATTCTGTTATGACAAAAGTTTGATCTTTCAAAGATGTTATGCAAAATCATTGGGGACTTGACAGACGTTTAATTGTTCAAAAAAATTAATCCTAAGATTAGGTCCACAGAGTCACCAGGGTAGACAAATAACTCAACATTTGGATTTGGTAACAAAGTCGGCTGAACACTTGATAAAATTACTTGATGAAATTACTACTGTAGAATGATATTTTAAAAAATTTGAGCAATTCCACACTATATAGAAGTGTTTTAAAGAAAGAATTGTTTGGATACAAAAACAAGCGAATGATTTGTATAATGAGCAATCAAGAATCAATTCACATAGAGGTCACGGTCTGTCAGCACACTTATGTTAAACTTAAAATCCCGCAAGTCAATATAGAAACAGGGTATCACGAATCCTTTGATTCAATAAACCTCAACAAAAGAAAGAAAGGCAAAGCCAACTGTGAAAAACTTTGAAACTAACTGCCTTAGATTCTAAAAATATTTAAAACTGATTAAAAATTTTGACTTTTTTAAATAAATTTCATTCACAAGAACTTATATGAATCACTTGAAATTAGGCTTGGGAATACTACCCTAGGGATGGCTTAAACTTGCTTAACACAAAAGTCTTTAGATTTCAACATCAATTTCTATCGTCTTTTCAAATTTTTGCCCGTCCATGAATATTGTTGCCGTTACTCTATTCAGTCCTTTTCTGAGTCTGACTTCTATACCTCCAGGACTAACCTGCGAAACATCCCTTTCAATATACTTTTCCAGTCTTCCATTCTGAATAGTCCAATTAATATCAAAAGAGTCTCTTTTGCTGCCCCATTCTATTCCATCTATTATTGGGGTAGCACTAAGTCTGTAAATGTCTTCACTTACTTGAGTGGACAAAATATTTATATCAACCACAAAATCAGCGCTAGCAGTTTGAACATTCGTAAATTCTTTCTGATTTACTGTATTAATCAGGTTTACCGCACCAATCGACAAAAAACCTAACATCAAAAAAGCAAGCGGCTTTCCCAGAAAACCATATCTGGGCGTTAATAGCTGCTTTATTCTTCTTTGCTGTTTAATAACTACAAAAAGAAGAACTAGAATTACAACTATCAAAAAAACAATCAAAAACAGCACCGGTATCTGAGTTAATAACTCCATTTAAGCTAAAATTAGATCCTATCTTCTTAAATTTACTATTTTTACCCGAAGAAAGCAAATCGATAAATCAAAAAGTTAATTTGATCGAAATGCATCACCAACCAACTCTATGTTTAATACCTGCTATTTATTTAATGCAATTCTGTCTGTACACACACATAGTTACTGGAACCACAGTTGTTTTCATATATCACCTAAATCCCAAATTAAAGTAACCTGCAGAAAATAATAATAACGTTCATCTATATAGTCATTTCTTATTTTGATTTTGATACTTTACCCTCAACGTGGTAAAACTAATGGCGATTAAGCATTATAGTTGTTTGTAAATGTCAAAGATTGGTTAATATATCTTTAGTGTGGCATATAATCTTTGTGAATTGTTCTATCTATTTTTAGTTATGATTCAAAAATGAAGAATGAACAAAAATCAGAAAATGGATCATTGTCAACATAAATACATATACCGTGGGTTCAGACCAATTGTTACTGGCTGAATGCGTTTACACAACTAGTCTTTGCTACGCTGAATTAAGTAAGAATTCCATCGAAATCGATATTAAGATATTAAAGGGATGCTTTAAATAAAAAAATCTTTGGAGGAAGGAAACGAGCTAAAGTGCAGACACTAAAGCTCAGACCCATCTGTACACAATATAAATACAATATTTCGATATTTTAGTTTGTAAGTCATCTTGAATATGGTACAAAAAATGAATTTATACAGTTGCCAAAATTGCTTGTTTTTCTAGGATGCTTATCTAGTAATTCCCCTAATTTTAGTTCTCCTCGTCTCGAAGATGAACTGAAGCATTTGATATCTGACTTTTGGATGATTTCTTGTGTTTTGGGATTTCAGATACTTATTCCTAAATTATGCTTGATGCCTATTGATGCATCGACCAAACTTTTATAATCTAAAAAAATCAAGTTTCAACAAACATAGATAAACGAAAAAAGTTTTACGTGACTTTATAGAAAACATTTAAAGAAGCAAAAATAAGAACATAAGTGGTTTGAATATTTTTATATCTTTGTTGAGAATAAAATTAAGTCACCACCTAAAGATAAAAAAATTGCTCAAAACTGATACAGAAGAATCATAAACACAACACTCTTCACTAAGTTATGGAATTTTTTTGATAAACTTTAAATTGTATTTATGCAGATATTTTATTAGGTATGATTTGGTTTACTTTAAATCCACCTCACTTTCCCCCTTAAAAATATCTACTAAGTCAATACTGATGAAGAAGATGTTTTCCATTCTAGAAACAAAGATGTTTCCTAAACCAAATTCATTTGTTTTTAAGAATTGCCAAAATTGCAATCGATAAATTTGAGTTCTTCTGTGGTTTATCAAATTTGGATATATAGAGTATACGAGTCTAATCAAAAACAAAGTTTGGTTTATTCGAAAACACCCAGGCTTCGAAGGTTAGCTAGTAAGACAGAAAATGAGACAGAAAAGATTTTAAATGCGTTACAAAAAATATAGAAAGCTTGTTAGAAAAAAAAGGTTATCAAAAAGTAAAGCTTAAGATTTTATGTTAAAGTAAAATGTCGAGCCGTTTTACGGGATTTATTTTAAACTTTAAAGAAAGCTGTCAGTGATGCTGAAAAGATGCATAAGAATTTATGCCAATAGAGTGAATCTAATTGCAAGTTAAAAAATTAGATAAAGTTTTTAGAATTGAAGCGTTAAAACAGAGAGGTCAGAAGTATATGCATTTTTGCAACTACTGCGGACTGAATGAAAACTATTTGAGCTCAAAAAAATTTATCCCAATGTCATGTATCCTTTAGAATTAATCCGAAAACTACATTTTCTGATTAAGCCATATCCATTTAAGCTGAAACATTAAAGCTGGCAAAATTTCAACACACTTCTCTTTCTTTTTGGTTAATAACAATGCTGAAAGCTCAACTGCCACTTTTTTATACTCCCTTTTCTTTTGGCACAAGTAAACACAAGGATATATAAGATATATCTTAGGTAAATTGTCTGTTAGCATTTTATCACCTGACTCTCAACAGAAAAATTTCGATTTTTATAATCTCATAATAAAAGCGTTGCGGTGAACAATCGATAAAATTTCTACGCCAGTTACTTTTAATAGAAACAAAACTAAACCAAAAGCTAAAACTACTTAAGTACCTCCTAATTTTAAGTAAGACTTTCACAACTTTTAGATTTCAGCTTTTTTTCGAAAGTCGTTGATAAGACACCTATCGGTTATGTACTTACACATACAGATTTAGATGATCATAGTTTAGGAGGATTCCGAAGACAGAAAACGAGATGTTTTCAAATTGATATTTTTTTTATTGAATAAAGACCTAATCATTGTCTCAAACAAAAGTAAACTCCAACCTACAGAACCGCCAACAAAAAAATACTTCCCCAAGCTTCGCTTTAGACAGTCAGTTAATGCTATTGGGCTTCGGCATATTTTGGATCATCGTCCTGTCCTGATTTTTTATTCTTTATCCAAAAATGCCCTTATTGGACAACCGCAAGCAAGTGTTACCCCCAAAATTCTTTTTGTTAAACTTTCAACTCCAATAACTCCAACTTTTTCAACTTTAACTTCATGTAATACAAATCCAAGATTCCTTTTCGTATCTGATGTATCTGACCCAGGTAATAACCAAACTGTCCGATTTAGAGAGGACTGTTGTTCAAAGTGAATTGGCCCTTCTTCGCCAGTTAAGACAAAGCCTATCTTTCCTCCTTCACTAAGTTGCCCTCTTACTGGTCTGCCAAATCCATCAGTTGGTGGAAATGTGGCTGGTAAATTATAATAACCAGTAGGATTTGAAAAGAATCTTAATACAAATGAAGAAGCAGACTTAATCTCTCCTTCTAGAATTCCTTTTACATGTTCAAGAATTTGAGAGTTTTGAGGGTGACGCTTCGATATCTCCCCTAATATTTGATTGCAAGTTTCATCATTCAAGACTGATGTAATGCGAAATTTTTCAATTTCTTCCCGCTGTTTATGGTCGTAAATTAATTTTAAATCTTTTAACTCTTCTGAAGTTCTAACCTGCTGAAGTTTTATTAATTTATAGGTGGTAAATGGATAGCCATCTTCATCTTGTTTTGCACATTCACTTGGTGTCTGGTTTGCATATATGATTAATTTTCTTCTAAGTTTAGCTATAAGTTGTATAAATTCCCTTAATCCTTGTCCTTGGTCACCTCTAAGATATTCGTATAATTCGTCAAGTGTAAGAGGTTGATCTTCTAATTCTTCTAGTTCTGTAAGAGGTTGACCTCCTTTTAGATAAAGTTTTATCAAAGGTACACTCAGGAACCGTGATCTTATCTGAATCTCTGGTTCAGATCCCTCGCCACCCCTTTGGTGGCTTGGACTTATCCCGGCTTCGGACTGGTGATAGTATAGTAGATGAGCTGGTAACGCTCAGAAATTGTATTCGATTCAACACCCTGCTTAACAGCTTCTATAATAGCTTTTTTCAGACTATTTAAATCGTTTATACCTTTATTCGTTAATACATCCGATACACTTCTGCGGCTAAATCCTTCTAACTCTAAAATACCAATATCTATCAATACATCCACAAAATTTCTAAATAATTCTTTTTCCTGTTCCGACTTCTCGACCAACGGAGCGCGTTCTGTCATATTATTACAGTGTAACTTTACAATATAATTATAACTAAATGCTTGAATTTTTGTTAATTAAAGACCCTTCAGTGACGAAAGTAAACTAAACATATTAACAAATAAACTCTTCAACAAGAAAACCCAGAGAAAAATCACATCACTAACATGAATTCAAGCCCAATTGATCCCAGGCGGCGAAAAATTTTACATTTTTACAGTATTCACAATTATAGTCAATTCTTTCATTTGTCATTTCATTTTTTTTGATAAGCGGTAAATTACTAAACCTAGTTTAAAGCAAAATCTTAAGGAATCAGACCAAAACCTAATACAAATAAATTTAACATTGTGCAAACTCAGAAACAAAACATACTGTCCCATATATTTAATCCCAAATTGTCTAGAAGTCCATTAACTTAAAAATTTTAAAACCGCTTGATTAACTATGAAAAGTTATTTCAGTTGGTAATGTCTTAAATATAAAATAAAAAGCTAAATTAATTTCAAGCCTGAAAAATTAGTGTACTAGCTTGAAG
>RFKV01000030.1 GCA_003694175.1 Candidatus Dojkabacteria bacterium
GGTTAATACGGGTATAGTAGATGAGATGAAGGATATAATGTTAAAGATTACTGGTCAGTCCGCGACTGTTACAAAAGCAAAATATTCTATTGCTAATTTTGGTATGTTGAAAAAGGGAATGCCAAATGGTGTTATGGTTACTCTTCGGAAAAATTTGATGTGGGATTTTTTGTATAAGTTGATAAATATAGCTATTCCAAAAATTAAGGATTTTAAAGGTTTGAGTTTAAACGGTTTTGATAGCTCTGGTAATTACACGCTTGGTATAAGAGATCATACTATATTCCCGGAGATAGATACATCCACTTTTCAAAAAATAAGATCGTTGAATGTTACTATTGTTTTTGGTCCATTATCATCGAAGGAGCATTCCATAGCGTTTTTACGAAAAGTTGGTTTTCCATTTAGGCAGGATTAGTGATTTTATTCAGTTTTTAATGGCAACAAAGGCAGCAATAGCAAAATATCTAAAGATTAAAAGAAAAGCAAGCGGAGATTCAAAATATGCTTCATTTGCGGCTATTAGATTGAGGAATAGATGTTCAATCTGTGGCAGACCTAGAGGTTACATTAGGAAGTTTGATATGTGTAGGATTTGTTTTAGAAAATTTGCTTCTGAGGGGTTACTGCCGGGAGTTAAAAAGATTAATAATTAGTGTTTTATAGGATATGGTATCAGACCTAATTTCTGACTCTTTGACCAGAATAAGGAATGCTATTTTGGTTAATCATAAGACAGTTGAACTAGTTAACTCAAAAATGATTCGTTCAATACTTGATATTATGAAGGATAAGGGGTTTATTGATAGTTATGAAGTCCAGGGCAACTTTTTGCTGGTTAATCTGAGGTATGACAAAAAAGGACCGAAGATTAAAGGGTTGGAGAGAGTATCCAAGCCGGGCGTAAGGAAGTATTTAGGGTACAGGGATATAAAGCCTGTCTACAACGGTTTGGGTGTTTCTATTTTTTCTACTCCAAAAGGTGTCATGACCGGTGAAGATGCAGTTAGACTAAAAGTTGGTGGTGAATATTTGTGTTTTATTTATTGATCTATGTCCAGGATAGGTAGAATTCCGGTAAAGCTTCCGGAAGGTGTAAATGTTGAAATCACTAAAGGTCCGTTATGTTCGGTTGTTAAAGTATCAGGTAGACTTGGGACGCTGTCACAGCAGATTCCGAACGTGATTAATGTTGAGCTTGTAGAGTCTGATGAGGGTAGAAAAATAGTTTTTTCCTTAAATGAGCTTACAAAAAGAGCAAAATCTTTTTATGGTTTGTACAGGTCTTTGGTTAATAACATGGTAATAGGTGTTTCACAGGGTTATTTTAAGGAACTAGAGATTCATGGTATAGGCTACAGGGTGGAAAAGAAAGGGGATGAGTGCGTCTTTTCATTAGGTTTATCGCACAAGATAGTTTATGTACCACCTCAAGGGATTAATGTGGAAGTTTCTGATCAGGTTAATATCAAAGTTAGCGGCATAGATAAGCAATTAGTTGGTGAGGTTGCATCTAAGATTAGGTCATTCAAAAAACCAGAACCTTACAAAGGGAAAGGTATTAGATATAAAGGTGAGATTGTTAGAAAGAAATCAACAAAGACAGCTAAATGAAATGTTAAAAATTTTGAAATGAATAGGTCTTCGGTACTGAAAAAGAAAATTGCAAGACTAAGAAGAAAAATGCACATAAGAAAAAGGGTGAGTGGTACATTTTTTAAACCTAGGTTGTCTGTGTTTCGTTCGAATAAGTATTTATACATACAAGCAATAGATGATGAGAAAGGTCACACAATTGCCGCATCTTCAACCTTGAAAGGTAAGAGTATCGATGAGATGGCTCAGGAGTTGGTTAAAAAGTTGCATGTATTAAATGTGTTTAATGGGGTATTTGATAGAAATGGTTATAAATATCATGGAAAAGTTAAGCAACTTGCTGAATCCTTAAGAAAAAACGGTTTAAAAATTTAGATTAGGCTCAAATGGAACAACTTAATGAAGTAATCAGCCAAAAAAATACAGAGGGTTCTAAGGAGGTTAACCTCGCCGCGGAAGGTGTAGATAATTTCTTGTCAAGAATGGCTGTTAGTAAAAAAGTAAGAAAAGTTGATAGTGGCTTTAGGACTGAGCTTATAACGAAGCTTATAAGCGTAAGGCGAGTTTCGAAAATGACTAAAGGAGGAAGAACGTTGAAATTAAGTGTTTTAGTTGCTGTGGGAGATGGCTCAGGAAATTTTGGTTTGGGCTTAGGAAAAGGCGAGGATTTGAAGCAGGCCCAAGACAAGGCAGTGGCTGATGCCAAAAAGAACATGATTAGTGTAAAATTAAAGGGAACAACGATTCCTCGTGAGATTTTTTATAAGTATAAAGCGGCTAAATTGATTCTAAAACCTGCAAAGAGGGGGACAGGTATTGTTGCGGGTTCGTCAGTTAGACTAATCGCAGAGGTTGCAGGGATTAGAGATATGTACTCAAAAATACTAGGTTCAAACAACAAAGTTACAAACGCCTATGCCATGTGCAATGCTTTGAAGTCGTTAAGTTAAAAATTAGGTAGAGAGTATGAAATTTTTATCTGTAAAAACAAGTAAACCGAGTAAAAGACTGGGGAGAGGAATGGGTTCAGGAGTTGGTGGGCACACTGTAGGCAGAGGTGGTAAAGGTCAGACTGCCAGAGGGGGGCACAAGTCGCCAAAACCAGGTTTTGAAGGTGGACAGAACCCGATATCTAGAAGGCTACCAAAGTTAAAGGGTTTCTCTAGAGGTTTTTTTAAATCAAAAGTGGTTTCAAAAGTTTTGAGATTGAGTGATTTAGAAGCTTTGGTGAAGTATAAAGGTATTGACGTTTTGGATATATCAAAGCTTGTTGATTTTGGTCTTGTGAGACCTAGGTTTAATAAGGATACTACGATCAAAGTTCTTTATGACAGGGATCCTGAAGTTCCAATTAATTTACAGGGTGTAAAAGTGTCGAAATCTGTAAAGGAAGCTATAGAAAGAACTGGTGGTAGCGTCAAATGAGATATAATCACGAAAATGTACGACAATATTTCATCTGTTAACATTTTTGAGGAGGTACCTAAGCGCGGTAGAAATAAAAAAGGCGCAAGAAGGACTCTAGGTTTGTTCACAAGTTTTTCAAGGAAGATTTTTTCAAACAAACTTCTTGTCAAAAAGATATTTTTTACATTGGGTATCGTTACAATTATTAGGGCATTAGCTTCAATACCTCTCCCAGGAGTTGATCCAATAGTAATAGAAGAGGTTTTTAAAAATGGTTCGAGTATACAAAATCAGTATTTGTTTACCCTATTTACTGGAGGAAGGTTAGATAGTCCAAGTATTATAGGTCTTGGAATAGCTGCATACATTAATGCTTCTATAATTATGCAACTACTACCTTATGTCATCAATAAACTAAAGGAGCTACAGAGGGAGGGAGAGAGAGGTAGACAGATAATTAATCAGATTACGCGATTAATAACTTTTCCATTATCTTTTATTTATGGATTCACGTACTTGATTCTAATTTCACAGACTGATTTGGGAGGTGGAGGTGGATTGCCTAGCGGTTCGTATCTTATTCCTCATGCTGCAGGTTCCAATATGCCTGAGATTGGTTTAATTTTATTTATGGCGTTCGTTTTAGCGGTTGGTACAGTTATTTTAATGTGGTTGGGTGAGTTTATCACTGAAAATGGAATAGGTAATGGTGCTTCTATAATAATTCTAATCGGAATAATTTCGAATTTGCCGGGTTACATAATAAACGATTTCTCAACGTCGGGCCTTGATGTTATATTTCAGCAGCTGTTAAAGGGAGATTTTACAATTGTAACTATGAATTTGTCTTTTTGGATTTTGCCGGTGGTATTGATTGGTTTGATTTTGACAATTGCATTAATTATTTTTGTTAATGAGTCTCAAAAAGAAATTACGATTCAGTATGCCAGAAGGGTCAAGGAGTCTGATAGGTCTTCTAGTTCATCAGTTTTGCCAATCAAGTTCACTGTAACTGGAGTAATGCCGGTTATATTTGCCTTTTCATTTATTTCTATGCCGCAGCTAGTCATACCGATTCTACAAAGTTTTGAAGGTTTTAAAAGTTCACAGTTTCTTTCTTCGATTCAAAGCTCATTTTTGTTTTCTGGTGTTGGAGATGCAGCTAAAATTCTCGACGGCTCAGATTTACTATACGAGATAGTTTTGTTTTTTCTGATAATACTTTTTGGTATGTTCTACGCTTTTATAGTGCTAAACCCAAGAGATACAGCGGAAAATCTTCAAAAAAATGGTGGGTTTATACCTGGGATCAGGCCTGGTAGTGCTACCGAGGCTTATTTATCCAAGGTGTTGCTAAGAATTGGATTTGTGGGTTCAGTGTTTTTGGGTTTTGTCACCTTATTACCCTTTATCGCTAGATATATTATTAGTGTCATAGGCTCTGGTCAGCAGTCGAACCTTAATTTGTTGACCGGGATTGGTGGAACTAGTCTGCTGATTTTAGTATCAGTTTTCCTTGATATTAAGAGGCAGTACAATTCTCTCAAGGTGTCGGCTAAATACAGTGAATTTGTTTAGATTGGAGTTTGTATGACTTTGAAAACTTGCAGCGGGTTTGTATTATCCAAGTCGTCAACATATAACTCTGATTTTGTGATTTTCCTCTTGTCTGATAGAGGTGCACTCGTAAAACTTTTAGCTAAACGAAAAGTTTTTGAAAAATTTAGTTCATTAATTCTAGAGACGAATCTTGTAGTTGTTGCGTTTGATGATCGATATAAAATTCCTATATTAAAGGATATTAGTGTTGTATCTTCCAACTACGATTTTTTATCGTGCTTTGATAATTTAGGTTTTTGTTTTCTTGTTATTGAGATTTTGTTAACCATTGCAAAAGAAGGTTTAGAAAACGAAAAATTGTTTTCAGCATCAAAAGAATTTTTCTCATCCAGAAAGAGGGTTAAGGATGCGGCAGTAAACTTTGTATCTGATATTTTGCTAAGTGAAGGACTTGTTAGTCCAGATACTCTTTTGGAGATTAAAACTTTGTCCAAAACTGACTTGGATGGTGGTGAAGAAATCAGGGAAAAAAATGTGCTAAAATCCTTGCTAGATAAATTCGAGTCTGTGTTGGATCTAAAATTGAGTAGTAAAGTTTTAGTTGCTTGAGATGCTTCTGCTTTTTTCACAATTAAAGAAGTATGTTCCTGGTCTTGAAAAGAGTGTAAAGGAAGTTTGTGATGCCTTTACCCTTACTGGACAGATGCTTGATAAAATTCATCAAGTGAAATACGAGGGCAAAGATGATGTATTACTTGATCTTGAAGTTAGACAGAACAGGTCCGACCTCCTTTCAACAATAGGTTTAGCTAGAGAGATTGCATGCTACATGGACCTAGAGATTAAATTACCTAAAGAGTATGAGTTTCCGAGAAAAAGTTACTCGGAAAACATCCTTCCCATTGAAGTTTTGTGTCCAGATAAAGTTAAGAAGATAAAAGCGATAAAATTTGAAGGTGTTGAAATAAAGAAATCTCCTCGTTGGCTTTCCGACTATCTTGGTTTGTTTGGTATTAATTCGATTAATAATCTTGTTGATCTTACAA
Source organism: Candidatus Dojkabacteria bacterium (assembly GCA_003694175.1). Taxonomy (GTDB): domain Bacteria; phylum Patescibacteriota; class Dojkabacteria; order J137; family J137; genus J137. The sequence continues at coordinate 5,610 of RFKV01000030.1, forward strand.
ATTATGTAATGTTGGAGACGGGTATTCCTTCTCATGTCTTTGATGCAGATCTAGTGGGAGATCATTTAGTTTGGGAGTTATCTCATGGTAAGTATAAAAAGATGGTTACTTTGAATGGCCAGCAGATTGAAATACCAAATGATGCATTAGTTATTTCTGATGGAAGGAGGCCTTTGAGTATGAGTTTTATTGGGGGAAAGGAAGATGCTTTAAATGAAAGATCTAGAAATGTTATTCTTGAGTTTGGTATATATGATCAGGCAACTGTCCGGAGAAATTCAAGACAGGTTAAAGTTGTTACTGAAGCATCAACACGACTTGAAAAGTTTTTAGATACACGACTTGTTGATAATGCATTGAGTATGCTAGTTGAGATGATTCAGGAGTTATGTGGTGGATCTATTGTCGCAGAGTATGAGTATTGTAATGATAATCTTGTTTGTAAAAACTTATCTGTTAGATTTGATCTCATAAGTCAACTTGCTGGTGTTCAGATTTCAGAAGATTTTTCTTTGCATATTTTGAATAAATTAGGTTTTGAACCTACGTCCAAAGACGGGTCAATTCATGTTAAACAGGCCCTTGGTAGAACGGATATATCCTGCGAATATGATCTAGTTGAGGAAGTAATCAGATTCTACGGTTATGACAAAATTCCAACAAACAGGCTGTCAATAAACATTGTTAAAGATATTACCCTCTCAAGGATAAAGTTAATGGATAAGGTTACGGACTTACTGGTTAGTAAAGGATATGATGAAACAAGATCATGGGTCTTAGTCGATGAACACAAAAACTTAATTACAAGTTTTTACCCTCAGTTTGATCCCATTAGAGTTACAAATTCGATCAATGAAGAGGTGCCAATTTTGAGGTCATCGATTGCTGTTAATCTAGTTGAATCTTATAAAAAGCAATTTTTCAATGGTATTTATGATGCTAGTATTTTTGAAATCGGAAAAATCTTTTACCGTGATGCAAATAAGATGATAAAAGAAGAGTATTTTTTAGGACTACTTGTAAGGAGTTTAGCGAGTTTGCAAGTTGACTTTGATAGAGTTACATCATTGTTGTACTCAATTGTAGCTTATCTCGGGTTTTCAACTCATAATTTCAGTTTGAAAAAGGTAAAGGAAAAAGTTATTGAGATAGCTCATCCAAACAGCTATCTTGAGTTTTTTTATAAAGAAGAATTAGTAGGTAGAATATTTGTTACCTCAAAGTATAAGTATGAACCAGGAGAGGTCGTAATTATGGAGCTGAATTTGACAAAACTGGATAAAATTGTTTCCACTGATAGTACAGCAGAGGAATTATCAGATAGAGTCATTTACAGAGATGTAAACTTAGAATGTGTCGATGAATTTGATTTATTAAAAAATATTAATACGTTTTTCGAAAATAATGATGCAGGTAATGTCTTTGACTGGCATGTAATAGATAGGTATAAGTTGTCAGATAAAATTAAATATACAATTAGAATAGGATTTATTAAAATAGGAGAGAAAGAAGCAGACACTTTAGTGGAAAAATTATTGTGTTCTAAACATTAAACACAAATGTTTTTCGAATAAGCTAATAAAAAGTTAGTACTCCCCTCAATATCCTTTAGTTTCGTAAATTAATCAAGATAACGCAGAAAAAGCTGAGCTCAGTGATGAGGCCCCACTAGCGCAAATTTTTCCGATAAACTCCAGAAATTCCTAATCCTTTATCTGTAAACTAACAATTTGGGTAGTAGAGTCGTAGGTCTTTTGGGTCAGTAGTTTGAAGTCACTTTTTCTTTTTAACTCTATTTCGTATTTTGCGGTTCCATCTTTGAATTCTTTAAGTTCAATTTTTACAAAATTAGCGTTACCTAGAGAAGATATACCCGTTGCAGCCTGAATATCTGCTGCTGTAAGTACTTTTTTTGTTGAAAGAACTGCTTGTGACAAATTCGATATCTCCAAGATTATAACTGGCTTGTCGGTAATCGATTTGCTGTAATATGCTTTAGCGTTTGGTATATAGTTTTCACCAAGCATGTTGGACTTCCCAAAACTTATTTCAAAAAAGCTTCCTTCATCCCATGCCCAATAATTATCTTGTAAAATCACATTTCCAGAAACATTGCTTGAGATATATTGTGTATTTTGAGAAAACTTATTTACATAAAAAGGTGCGCTGGGTCTATTCTCGTTGGCTGTTACAGGGCTTGAGACCGGAGTAGAACTACTAGGATTGTTTGTATTTGTGTTGCTACCTTGTGAGTTAGAGACTTTGTTGATCTCCTCGATAGATTTCAGATCTAAAACCAAAGACCCAGAGTCAAAATAAATCCTGTACTTAAAAGCTTCTGAAACATTTAATTTGAAAGAATTTTTATCACTTAGGAACTCTATGCTTTTAAGAAAAGAGTCCACTTTTTTTACTTTTTTCAAACCCTCAGAAACAGTTAACTTACTGTTAAGCAAGACTGTAATACTTCTTCCAGTGCTGGAGTATTCTATGTTTATTATCGGCAGTTTATTACCCTCAGCCTCGAAATTAAACTTAGTTCTAGAAAAAGTAGAGTACCTAGTATACTCTATCTTTTTAAGAAAAACTTTAGAAGGATCTATCGTTGAGTCACCTAACACCAAAGCAGGACTGTCCTTATATTCTAAATTTTGAGCAACGTTTTTTGCTTCACTTTCTGGTTTTGTAACAATATTTAACGTGTAGTCATCAATAATAATGTCATTGTTTTTAACTCCGTTCTTCGTGGACAAAGCGGTTGTATCGCTTTCAGACTGATTGTTGTTCAATATAACACTTCTAACAACTAACGCTGCACCGACCCCAAAAACAACCACTAAAAAAATGTAGAGCAAAATCCTTCCAGTCTCGTTTTTAGGTTCTTCTCTTTGCATCTCTGAAAATCTTTTAAATTCGAGCTTTTCAGGATTTATAGTACTTGGCATTTCACTGTAAAGTGGAGATTTTTGGATACCTTCGTCAGCCTGGGGTTTTGATCTAGACATATTTTATTCGAATTAACAAATATGGATCCTTGTTCACTCGTTCATTCTATAACACGCCAAAGACAGTGTCAAATCGTTAATTTATTGATTCAACTTTTGCATTTCGATTTCAATAAAATTATCAAAATGCTTTTTTGCATTGTCGTAGTGTGTGACTATCACCAATATACCACCTTGGTTAGTTCTATGGTAATCGGCGATTGCTTCAAAGATTTCATGTGTTGATTTTTTATCTAAACCTGAATCAATTTCATCTAAAAACACATATTTGGGGGATAGAATCAACATTTGAAGTATTTCGGTTTTCTTTTTTTCACCACCTGAAAATCCCTCATTTAAGTTTCTCTTTAGTAGTTCTTTGGGATAATTTATTTTTTCTGAAATTTCTTCAAGATATTTTTTGAATGCAAAAACGCTGAGGTGCTTTTCCTTTGGGAGTGTGTTGTTGTAAATTAGTCTCAGAAACGAAGTTAAACCCACACCAGGAATCTCTGTAGGATATTGATTAGCCAGGAAAATGCCTAAATTTGACCTTGATGTTGCAGACAGTCTGTTAATTTTGATTCGTTTAAGCTTTATATTATCTCCCAAATCTTCCACATCAAAATCTATGTCCTCTTCCTTACATTCCTCTTCAATCTTTTGAAATCTATATTTTTCATAAATTTCATCTATTATCTCTATATCACCACTTTCGATCGTATACATTGGGTTACCCATAATGGTATTTACAAGTGTTGATTTCCCCGATCCATTTCTACCAACTAAAAAGTACACATTTCCATTCTGAAGATCTAAATTAAAGTTGTTAATTATCCTTTTTGATTTGTTATCAGATAATGTTACACTTAGATTTCTAATTCTGATCATGGATTTGATTTTATCATTGTGCATTGTTATGATTCAAACGTCTTCTTATGAGTAAGCTACTTATACTTGCACTTTCAGGTCATGCGTCAGCTGTTTGGGACAAGTTTTTTCAGGGCCTGAACGTAACGGATGGTAATTACGAGGTTTTTGCTTTTCAGTCCCAATGGGATGACGGTGGTCACACGGGTTATTTGCTTGAGTATTACGAATGGCTTTTTCATTCTCAGAGCGGGAGGGATCAAACGATATATCGTTTAATTTCAAACATAGCAGGCGGCGATTTGGAAAATGTGATTCCCCCACCTCTAGGTGATTTAAAATCTCAAGTTTCAAGATGGGCTGGCAAACTTTGGGAGAAAAGTGGGTATAGGAGGAATGAAGCGGAAAAAATAAGAAATTTATTTGCTTCAAAAGTTTCTACAGATGAAGTGAAAATCAAGATGAATGAATCCTTTAGCGTATTAAATAATTTGGCAAAATTGTCGAGAAAGCCTAATGCTTTTTTTGAAAATGATGAAAGGTATTTTAATATTTTGTCCGAGTTTATAGAAAGTTATGTGAGATATTCAAGATTAAATCCTAGGGATCAAGGTCATTCTATTGGTAATCTTTTACTTTCGTTTTTGTACTTACACTCTCAGCTGTATCATAAAGTCAAAAACCTAGCTGATAAAACTACTCCACATAATCTTTTTTTTGGTTTACTTAAAAATCTAGCGTTAATTCCACGAGGTGTCTATCAGGAGCTGTTATGTAATGGAGGAATTAGACTGTACGGCTCAGATCAGTTAAAAAACAAATTCTCAGGTGAGTCCAATTTTGATGAAGTGTCTATAAAAAATCCAGCCATAAACTTCCATGAAGGTAACAGAGTAGAGCTAAGCTCTTATTCCTTCGAAACTAGGATGGATCAAACATTGACTTGCGAAACAACTTTTTCGACAATACTTGATAAGGTGGATATAGTTATAATCCCTCCCGGGTCACTTTCTAATTGGATGCCTTTAGTAAATAAATTTCATAAGCTTATTTTAAGAAAAAATTTGAAAGTTGTGTGGTTTCCAAATGCTTTCTGTCATATATCTGAAGCTGATATTTTAGACCAGTACGAGTACCTTCAATCGTTATTTAAAGGCCAATTAATTGTTATACGTCCAAAGCAAAATGTGTACACATTTTTGAGGTCACAGAATTTAACAGATCAAGAGAAAGAGAGTTATGAGCTAAGTTATTTTAATGAGCATAAAAGAGAGGCAAATTTTGATCTACTCAAAGGTGATAACATCTTTAATCTAATCGATTACACACTGCAAGGGTCAAATCATGGAGGAATTAAATACGATCAGAACTGTATTGCAAAAATAGTAAAGTATTTAATCCAGGGAGGTGAGCTTACAGATTTGTCTGATTAGATTCGTTTGATTTCAACTGCAGCATCAACTTCTAACTTCTAACATCATCTCTTCGTTCTGCATGAGTTGCTACAGGGTTGACAATTTCGACAAATTTGGAATGTACTGTTTTTGGTCAAGAGATCATATTTGCAATTAACAAAACTTCGTTGATAATTTGATTTGTTAGTTAGGTTTTGTTGGTTTAGTTCTGTAGCTATTTTTTTTGCTTTTTAAAGTTAAGAGTCATCCACAACAAAAACTTGGGTAAAAACAAATAACGGGATAAATTTTTTTTAAGTTTTTAAGTTTCCTGTGCTTCTTATTTGTTTTTTCTTATCGGTTTTACTTTTAAAATCTCATAGTATGTAATATTTTAACTTCATCATCGAAATTAGCTTTGGTGTTGTGGAACAGTTATGTGAAGTTGATTTATTCAGATCTTCACTTGTTCTTATTAGTTTGACTTCAAATTTTAAGTTGTTTTAAGTTGCCCCCTAGTGTGATTTACTTTATCAAAAAAGTTTTGTACAGTACTTTAGTTATCGGATCGTGTAGACAGATTTAGAATCCAACTTTGGCTAAAAGAGAATAAACAGGTAAATGTCACAATGAATCTGATATCTAGTGTTTGTAAATCTAATTATCTTGTTTTCTTAAAATAATCTCCATTTTACTAGTGGCTTGAAGCAACAATACTTCAGTGTCAATACTACCATTTAGGGAATTTGGATCGATATTATTTTGCCTAACACCTAAATATTGTTGTATAAATTTAGCTGTTGTAATACGTTCACTCTTTCTAAACATATCAACTGAAACCGAGGAGCCTAAAATTTCTCTGATTTCACTTAGGTACTCTTCTGGTGTCATCACTTTTCCGGATTCATTTAGTATAAAGTAAGTCTCGTTTATTTCTTTCCAATCTTTTATTGTATCCAGAGATACATAATCTTTTTGACAATCATTCCAAAAGTTTCTAAAGTGCATAGCAAGTTCAGCAAACAATCCCATTGGTAAAATGACATTACCATCGCTACTTAGTGGTGGAAAGTCTGGTGTGACAATTTGAGGCACGAAATCTCCATTCCATGACTCAAACTTCCTGTAGTGTTTTCTGAATACGTTATAAAAGTTCCTACTTAAATCGTCTTTAAATTCAACTAGTACGTCTCCAGTAAACTCTGGACCGCAAAAATCTCTTACATAAACCACTCCTCCTGGTGATAAAACTCTAAAGCTTTCTCTGATAGTTTGTCTCCACATATCAATCCCATTTTGATTGTAACTGTAAACTTCATGCAATATTGCCGATAAAACCACGATGTTAATCCTATTGTTGAGGATTGGAATATTTGAAGCATCACCTAAAATAAGTTCATACGCATTTGGTATCTGATTAATTATCATTCGTTCTTTTGCTCTTGAGATTGCAACGCTGGAAATATCCAATCCGTAGATCTTTGGATGTTTACTTCGCAAAATTCTGTAGATTGCCTGTAGCTCCTCACCTTGTCCCACCCCAACTGAAAGCACATGATCTCCATTATTTGCATACTGATCCAGTATCATTAGTTTCTGAATGGCAACAGCAAAATCTTCAGCACTTGTCCCATTAATTGAGTCCAAATAGTTATTTCCTCCTAGCCTATCTAGGTATTCTCCGATTTCACTCACCATCATAATGCTTTTCATAAATTTAGAAATGTTGGTAAGATGACTATATATAATTATACCACTTTAGTTATCTAAGTTCGCAAATTTATTCATTCTTTATTTGTTGTGTGTTATGTTATAATGAGTCATTAATTTTATTGTTATTTTATGAATTCATCAAAAGATCAGATAGCAAATTTTAACTCTGATGGTGTTGATCGGTTAAATGTTGGTGCTGTTTTGTTTGATGAAAACAACAGAGTCCTACTTTGCCAAAGAAGTAAGACAAAGAAGATAGCTCCGGGAGCATGGCATTTACCAGGTGGGAAAGTTGAAACTGGTGAAAGTATTGAAATGGCTATTATTCGAGAGTTAAAAGAAGAAACGAACTTGGATGTCGACTTAATTTTGGGTCTTACAGGAGTTTCACATGATTATGTCGTGGGTGAAGAGAAACATCGAACTGTTTTCGTTTGTGTCTCCGCATCAGGGAATATAATTTTAAATCATGAAAATGAAAGGTACGCTTTTGTGGCAATTGAGGAGGTTGAGAATTTTCTTGAGCCTGAGTTGGTCAAAATTTATAAAGATGCAATAGAGGCCGGTTTGAAGATGCTTGCAAGTAGCAAATCGTAAATTTATAATGTAGACTCTTTAACTCACAAAGCTTTAATGTGTTTTTGAGTTTTTTTTGTAGGTAAACGTTTTAACAATGTTTCAAGCTTTCCAAAGCTGGACCTTCCTCAAGTTTGTGACTAGTTTAGATGGATGAATCTCTTTTGCGAAAAATTATTCCTTTTATTTAGTGTTTTCTAGGCTCAAGGGTTTGAAAGTATTGCCGTGTAGTTGTTGCAATGTGAGGACCATAGTAAGTATAATAGTAAGCATATTTGTATTGAAAGTTGAACTATCTATCTATCTATCTATCATTCACGTAAAACTATTCAAATCTTTATCAGTTTTTCAAATTCTTCATTGAATTCGATGTTAAGGTCTATTTGATATAATAAGCGGTTAGGTTCATTGGAAAAGTATGGTTAGAACACGTATTGCTCCTAGTCCAACTGGGCCGCAAATACATATAGGTAACTTAAGAACTGCCCTATTTAGTTATATGTGGGCAAAAAAGAACAATGGAGAGTTTATACTCAGAATAGAAGACACTGATAGAAAAAGATATGTTCCTGGGACAGTGGAAGGTTTACTTAAAGTGTTTGAGGATTTAGGAATTATGCCGGATAGATATCCCTCTAAAGAAGACATAGATGAAATGGAAAATTTTAAATTTTCTGATGATACATGGATCTTTGAGGATTATCTTGATACTTTAGATGATAAGATTTTTGAGAATAAATTCATTCAGACTCAAAGACTTAAGCTTTATCAAAAGTATGCAAGAAGACTTCTTCGTGAGGGTTGGCTGTATGCTTGCTTTTTGTCTTCAGAAGAGCTAGAAAAGGTTAAGCGGAGCCTGCCCAAGCACCAGCCTTTTAGGTCTCCACATAGATTCATGAGTCCTAAAGAGGTTGATACTCGTATTAGTCGTGGTGATAGGTTTGTGTTGAGGTTGAATGTTGAAAAGTGTATCAAGGAGTTTGGAGTAAATCTTGATTATGAGGATTTAGTTTTAGGGAAAATGAGTTTTGACTTAAGTACCGTTGATGACCAGGTGATGATTAAATCAAACGGCATACCAACGTATCACTTTGCGGTTGTTATTGATGATTACTTGATGGGTATAACTCATCCAATACGTGGCTACAGTTGGCTGCCATCCACTCCAAAACAAGTTTTATTATATAAAGCACTTAAATGGGAAGTTATACCGTTTGGCCATGCAACAGATATTTTGGACCCATCGGGTGGTAAATTATCAAAAAGAAAGGGCGCAGTCTATGTTTCAGAATTTTTGAAACAAGGTTATTTACCGGATGCACTTTTAAATTTTGTGTCCTTCCTTGGTTGGAAACCGAAAATAACTTATTCCCGGGGGGAAAAAGAGAGGGAAATATTTGATTTTCAAGAGCTTGTCTCTTTGTTTAATATTGAAAATATCAGTAAAACTAATCCAGTCTTTGATAGAGCAAAACTTGTCTGGTACAACAAGCAATACTTGAAGATGAAATCAAATCAAGAACTATCAGAGATTTTTAGAGAATGGATCAGAAAATGGCGTTTTGATGATCCTTTATCAAAGTTTATATTAGATGATCATAAACTAGATGCTAAGCTGGAATTACTTAAAGAAAGGTCAGATAATCTGCTTAATATGTTTGAGCAAATATCTTTCTTTTACCTAAAGCCCAACAACATAGATTGGAGTATAAAGCAATTAGCAGATGTTCTATCAAACAAGCGTTTAATTTTATTAAACATAAAAAAGTTGTTTGAGAGTTTTGATGAAGATACAAGTAAATGGAGACACGAAGATTGGGAGAGAGGTATGAGGAATATAGCTGACGTTTACAAAGTAAAACATGGCGATGCATTCATGCTATGTAGGGTGGCCTTAGTAGGTTCTCCTATTTCCCCGCCTTTGTTTGAATCTGCAGTGATACTCGGAAAGAAAGAGGTTACAAGCAGACTTTACGATGCTGCTTTTAGGCATTAACAGTGGTAAAATTTTTCTTAGTATACTTCTGAATTAGTTCCATAAACAGCTTTTTGTAAAAAATTTAGTAGGCTTTATTTTGAAATAACTCTCTAAGTTTTGGTCTTAACATTGATTCAAGCTCCTTAGATGTAACTTGACATTTTGCACCTCCAGCGTTTTTATGTCCACCAACTTCAAATCCTAATTCTGAGAGTATCAGTGGAAGGTCGATATTTGCTGAGCCCCTGACTCTATAAGAAATCTTGTTTATTTCTGAACTTAAGTTGAACCACACTATTAAGCCTATATCGTACTCACCCACACTGTTGAAAAGTTTATTTTTTACTATTTCATCCAAATTTTTATCCTGCCACTGAAGCCCAAAGTTTTTTTCCAACTCTCCTATTAGTTCTCCTCTCATGTACAATACCATTGTCCTTTCATCATCCCAAAAATTTATGTGTTTTAAAAATATTGCCAAAGCTTTCCATTCCTCTAGGGTCGAACTTTGTAGAAATTCATTTATTTGTTCACTGTTTGCACCAGATTTGATAAGTTCATGACCGAATAATAGCGAGTCATTCTCATTTTTGTGAAAGAATCTGTTTGAGTCGCTACAGTGTGCAAGGTATAGTAGATTAGCCATGTTGACAGTGATTTGAAAGTTTTCAGGCTTTACGAAATATTCCCAAAAAACTTGAGCAGTTGATACCATCGATTCGTCTCTAATAGTATTTTCTGGTATTATCGCCTCAATGTTGTTAGCTTGATGGTGATCTATATTTACGAATCTGTTTATTCCTATCCTGTCAATCATTACTTGGTATTTCGGACCTACCAATCTACTAAAGTCACTTGAGTCAATACCTATCACTAAATCAAAATATTCCCATTCTACATCTTCAACATATCTCGGTACAATTTGTCCTACTTCGGAAATACTAAAAAATTCCTCTGGTATTTTGTTGAATGTTACATTTTGAACTTGTTTCCCTTTCATTATTAGCCATTCCCTTATGGCTAAAGCTGTACCATAACAATCCCAATCTGGACGAGCAGAATCAGAAATTATCATTATTTTTCTTGCTTCATTAATCTTTTTTACTATAGCCGGAACTTTTTTTACAATTTCAGGATTAGTCATGGATAAAACTAAATTAATGTATATACTGCTCTTATATTTTACGCTTTTTTTGTTATAAACCAAAACATGAGTTTTTTGTTTTATGATATTACTAAGTTTTTACAGAGAAAAAACTTGTGATTGATGGCAGATAGACTAGAAACTGTAATAGCAATATTCATCATAACAAACATTTTTTATACCATTCAACTTACACACATCAAACATTACATCCTCATATCCTACCTTAACTAAGGCCTTCTTACACTTATCACCAGAGAAATATACAAAAAGATTTTGACAATCATAAAGATCCTGTCTGCATTTTGCCCTATCTTTAAAAATTTGAGTAGTGGGGTTGTAAATTGGTGCTGCAACTTCCATTACAAGTCTTTGAAAGATTATGAATCCACCATTACCCAAATTTAATTTGAATTTGGGTAGTAACATACTGCCAAGGATTAGTAAAATGGTTGAGTATAGTATTGAAATATAAAGCAGGTATTTGAAGAGTTTATATAAGCTATTTCTTACTGAATCTTGCAGTTTTTTTAATACCTCTATTGCGTAGAATACCGATACGGGAAGCACAGACCAAATCACATATCGGGATGGCCCATATGTGCCATGGTTCCAGTTTGTAGTCGAGGATGCAAACGCTAACATTACAATAAGAACGAGAAACAAAAGAACATACTTAGTATAATCAAGATTTGCTATCTCATAAATCTTTACACCATTTCTATTTGCAAATTTTAGGATTTTCCAAATTGAAAATACAGGCAATACAAATACAACCAAAGTCAAAATTGGACTAAAGAAAAAGATTCCAATTCCGGGATCAAAAAATAATTCAAGGATTCTCTTAGGACTTATTAATGAAAAATCACTGTATCCAGTCTTGTGAATTAGATTAAGGGTATCAAAATTTATGTAAAAAAATATAAACGGTAGAAACGCGATAGAGAAGAAGATTATAAGCAAGAAGACCTTTTTTATTTTCTCCTTTATCGTGATTTTATCCTGAATCAGTTTAAATAGATAGTATCCTGAGTAAAATAATGACAAGAAAATTATGGGTGGATTTTGCGTAGATGCCATTGCAGATAAAAAGACTGATGGAAGAGTCTTCTTTTTATCAAAAAACAGAATTAGGGAAGTTATAACTAAACAGTAAGTCCAAAATTCTGGATGGTTCCAGTGTAAAAAAAACAATGAGATGTTTACTACAGTTAATGCCCAGATTAAAAATAGGTTTTTAGAGTAGCTTTTTACGATAAACATTGAAAGTAATGAAAAGAGGATGGCGTTAAAAACCTGAAATGACATTAGCGAATTAAAATTAAAAAACTCCAAAATCAGCCTCACTGGGACGACTAGCAGTGGGAACAACCAAAAATGGTAGGAATATAAGTTGCCGTTTTTTGCCTCAAAGTATCCTCCATACCTATGAGTGTTAAAGAAATTTGTTTTCCATCCTGCTTCTTCTGCAGCTTTAGCTAACTGAAGATTATCATCATTTCTCTGTTCAGGACTTAAGTGGTTTATAAAAGACTCTGTCATTAAGTGATATTCAGTACCATCTCCATAATTGTCAGGTTTAAAGACGAACAACATCGATGTTACCACGAAGTAGCAGGCTAAAGCTATGATTAATTTTGTAAATGAGCTATGCTTCATAAACAACGACTATCAGTATAACTACGGTGATAAATGAAATAATGAAGTTTAATTTATTTTGTAAAAACAGCTTACTAGGATCATCTTCATATAAGTCTGATGAGTTGATCAGTTTTAGAAATCTAAAAGCTAGGAAAAGCACAAAAGGGAACGTTACGAGTATCAATCGGTTTTGCTGATCTGTTGTGATAGTATAAATCCCATAAATAAAAGTAAACAGAAATAAAGAGACATTAAATAGCTTCACTGTTAAGCTTTTGTCGTAGTTTTGCAAACTCTTTCTTGCTTTTTTGCCGACAAAGTTTAGCTCAAGTATTCTTTTGGCGAGAGATATACAAAATGCAATCAAAAACGTTAGCATAATTAAAAATACAGATGGGATGACGCTAATGGCATACGAGCCGGCCAGTACCCTTAAAATGTAGCCAAAAGAATTTTGAAGTGTGTCTAAGTAGGCAATTTTTTTCGTAATGAAGCTATACAAAATGTTATTTATGAGGAATAAAATGAGAACAATGCTAACTTCAATCTTTCTACTCCAAAGAAATACCGAAATAGTGTTTCCTGTTATTAAGATAAAAAGTAGTATCATAGCCTCTTTTTTGGTTACTGCACCAGATGCTAAAGGTCTGAACTTTTTATTAGGATGGATTTTGTCTGATTCAATATCGACATAATCGTTAATTACGTACACTAAGCTGGAAGCTAAATAAAAGGATAGTGCTGCTAAAAGTGTTAAAATTGTCTTATCGGCGAAAAAAAAACCTTTAGAAAATATAAGGGGTGCAAAAACAAAGGCATTTTTGTGGATTTGGTGAATCCTTATAAGTTTTAAGTAGTTTTTTACTTTACCAATGAGGTTCAAGTTCATTAACCATATCATTAAGTTTGATGAGGAATTTTCTCACATAATTTTTAGGTGTTCAAATTATCTTGATCCATCATGGAAAGTTAGGAAGTTCTTTCTTTGTCCAAATAGGTATTTTGGCGCTCCAATTGGCGCTCTTTTGGTATTTTTTTATCCCAACAACATATTAATCAAGCTTTCTGCTGTATGTTTTGGTTTTATATCGACGTTTTTAATTAGCGAGAATATATTAAAGAGTATTATCCAAAGGACACGTCCTAGCTACAGCTTTTTAAGAGGTAGTTACTCATTTCCATCAAGTCATGCTTTTAATATCGTAGTTATTTGTGTTTTGCTTTATTTTTTGTCAGAGGAAAAGAGTTTGTTTGGTTTTTTAGTACACGTTACTCCCATACTCTTTGTAAGTTTTTTTAGAGTATCATTGGGTGTTCATTACATAGGGGACGTTCTAGGCGGTTGGTTCTTTGCAATTTTATATTTGACAGTGATTGTTTACTTATTGTTTTGAGAGTGTTTATCTCTTCTTATGTTTTTTTTGTCTATTTTAAAATCTAGAAGGTTTGTAAAGTTTTTTTTCACTTCAGTGTTTTGTGTGATTGTTGAGATGACTTTTTTTACAATTTCAGTTGTGATTTTTTATTTAAATCCGTTAGTAGCAAGTCCAATAGGTCAAATAATTGGGTTTACTCTAAACTTCTTAATCAACAAGTTTTTTACTTTTAACTCAAAGAGTGGATTTAAATTTTTTGAGGTGACAAATTTTGTATTGATCTTTACAATAAACATTTTCGTAAGTACAGCGATACTTGCATTTTTAATTGATAACACAAAATTACACCCCACTGTTCTTAGGATAGCTGTAATTGTTGTTATGTTCTTCTTTAATTACTTTGCAATAAGTAAGTTCGTATTCTTTAAGTGAGAGACCTTCTCTACATTTTGTCAACCCACTCAATGTTTAAAATTTTAAGGGCATTTTGTAGGTTTATTTCGAAGGCTTTGGTGATTTGTAATCGCAAGATTTTTTTGTTTTCGTTTTCAGCGTTCAAAATAGGACAATTAGAATAAAATTTATTGAACTTATTTGCCAGTTCGTAACAGAAATTGCAAATTAAAGCTGGGTTTAGTGCATTGGTAGCAGCGGTGACTACATCTGGAAATTTTGCTATTTGCCAAGTTAGTTCTTTTTCCTGATCGTTGATTTGCTCCTCTTTAACTTCACTAGTGAATAAATCATCAGGTTGACCTTTAAGCAGAGCTTTTGCTCTAACAAGAGAATAAAGTATGTAAGGGGCAGAATCACCTTCAGTAGAAATAGACACATCCTTATCAAACACTAGATCTTGATTTCTTGCTACTTTAAGTAGGGAGTATTTAACGGAGGCAATTGCCAATTTTTCAGCGATTTCTTCTTTTTCTTTATCTGTAAATTCTGGCTTGATGTAACTATATATCTTTGATTTCATTTCGTCTAGCAGATCCATTACGTGATAAGAACCTTCTCTTGAAGATGCTTTGCCAATTGTTCCGTCAGGTTTTTTTACTAATATGAATCCATACGGTATATGTATAAAGTCACTATACTTACCTATGCCAAGTTGCGAACATACTGCAAACATTTGCTTCATTTGTAAGCTTTGCTCAGGGCCTATTACCCACATCATAATGTCAGAATTAAATTTTTCTTTTTTTAGCTTCGTTAACGCTATGTCTTGTGTTATATAAAGCGAGGTACCATCACTTTTTAGAACTACAGTGTCAGTAAGAGCGAACTTCTTTAAACTTGTGATTACTGCACCCTCTGCTGTAGTGCTAAAAATTTGCATTTCCAGCCCCTTTTTGACGAGCTCTTTTCCCATCTTATAGTGATCACTTTCGTTCCAGACGTGATCAAATTGCCAACCATTAATTCTTTCTAAAACTGCTTTATATCCCTCCCACACCCATTTTTGTGTCAACTCCCATAGCGCATGGTTTTTTGGATTTTCCGCTTCCCAGTCAACTACTAGTTGTTTGACTATTTTTTCTGAATCCTTATTTTCTTTACAATCGTTAGCCCCTAATACATAAAGTTCGTCAATGAATTTACCCGGAAACATCCTTTTGGTTTCTGGTGTATGCCACTTATCTTGGTGTTCAAACCAATAGTTTAAGTCTGTTGGTGTTGATTCTTCTATTCTTGCAAATTTTAAATATCCCCACATCAGCTTTGCAATTGCTATTCCTCTGTTGTTGTTAACCATATCATTAAAAACCAATCCACCTTGCATTCTTATTAAGTTTGATATTGATATTCCTGTAACATTATTTTTTAAGTGTCCTATATGCATTTCCTTGTTTGGATTTGGAGACGTATGTTCTATTAATATTTTTTTTGAGATTAATTTTCCTTGGTCGTATGAGCAATATTTTGGATTTAGTGATTTACCATAGTTTTCTTTTTTATCCAGAGCTTCTCTAATTGCGTAGTAAAATGCGGAATCTCCAACAAAAAAGTTTATAAACCCAGGTGGGGCAAACTCAGCTCTGAAGTCTAATTTGGGGTCACTGCCACCTCCTTTCTGATCGATAAAAAACTGATTTTTATTAAGTTCGTTAACTATTTGCATTGCTACCTGATTTGGCGACATCTTAAACTTTTTGCTCAATGTGAATGCAATGTTTGATGTAAAGTCTCCTTTGGAAAGATCTGATGATATCTCCACTAATTGAAAATCATTCAAGTTATCAAAGCCTGAATTAGTTAGGTTGGGAAATGATTTCGTCAGTGCTGATATCAAAGTCTGTTTGATAATTTCTTTAAAATTTTTTGCAACCATACTAATCTAAAAAATCCTATAAGCAAGTCTTTTGATTATATCACGATAACTTAAAAATCGAATTTATGAAAAATATAAAAAAAACTATTTACAATAATTTTGTGATTATTTATAC